>JBDLIQ010000034.1:0-32266 GCA_039714775.1 Bacteroidota bacterium | reverse complement strand
CATTATCTCTGTTTTTCTGCAATCGCCCGATCCGTTGCACTTCTCAATGAGTTTCATGAAACCACCTTCACCTGAATAATCAAACCAGGTCTCAAACTCCGGTGGTTCATGGCCCGGATCAAATCGAAGGAATCTGTTCATGGGAGGGGTGTCGATGATCTTTTCCGCATTGAACAGGCCATCCGGGTCAAAAATCTGTTTTACACGGCGGATCAATTCGTAGTTCTTCTCCCCCACCATCAGCGGGATAAATTCCCCCCTTAGCCTTCCATCGCCATGCTCCCCGCTCAGCGAACCCCTGTACCTCTTCACCAGCCGGGCCGTATCCAGGGCGATGTCATGAAACAGCTGCACATCCCCGGGGTCCTTCAGGTTCAGAATGGGTCTGAGGTGCAGCTCCCCCACCGAGATGTGGGCATGGTAGACACACTGAAGTCCATACCCTTCAAGTATCCTGTTAAAATCGGTAATATAGGCCTCAAGGACCTCCACCTTCACACTTGTATCTTCGATCACGGAAACCGGCCGTCCATCGCCCGGTATATTTGAGAGGACACCCAATCCGGCCTTCCTGAGGGCCCAAACCCTGGAGATATCTTTTCCCTTCACCACAGGATAATGGTAGCCCAGTCCCGATGCCCGCATCTCCTTCTCCATGGCCGCAATACGCTCCTCAAGCTGCCCGGGATCCTCATCCACAAACTCTACAATCAGCACCGCCCCCGGATCCCCCTCCAGAAAAAACCGGTTCTTACGCTGGGTCAGGTTCCCTTTGGTACAATCCAGGATGGTTCTGTCCATAAGCTCCACAGCTGTCGGACCATGTCTTAGGGCAACCAGGTTGCCCCTGATCGCCTCCATCACGGAGGGGAAGTGTACCGGAACAAGCGCCTTGTTAGAGGGTGGAATCGGAACCAGGTTCAGTTTAACCTCGGTCATAAAAAGCAATGTCCCTTCCGAACCGGCAAGCAAACGGCAGAGGTTAAAATCGGCATACCGGGCCTTTTTGCCCAGGAATGGTGGACTCTCCAGCAGTTCATCCAGTGCATAACCTGTATTTCGCCTCACTACCCCCGGATCGGGGAAGTGCTCAAGGATCTCCTCCTGGTTATCCGTATCCTGCAGGATTTCATGCAATTCACGGTAGATCGATCCCTCCAACCCCTCCAGTTGCAACTTCTCCTGTAGCATCTCCTGGTCCAGTGGACCAAACTCCACCACAGAACCATCCGATAGGAGCGCTTTAACAGAAATGGTATGGTCACGGGTGGTCCCGTGCACAAGAGAGTGCAGTCCGCAGCTGTTGTTACCGACCATCCCCCCGATCATGCTCCTGTTTGATGTGGAGGTCTCCGGACTGAAAAAGAGTCCTGTATCTTTCAGTGCAACGTTCAGTTCATCCAGTACTACTCCGGGCTCGACACGAACCCATCGCTCCTGCCGGTTGATCTCCAGGATCCTGGTCATGTACCTTGAGACATCCACCACAATCCCGCTTCCCACCACCTGTCCGGCCAGTGAGGTCCCTGCTGTTCTGGGGATCAGGGTGATCTTCTCACGGGAGGCAAACCTGATGATCTCCCGGATATCCTTCTCATGCCTGGGATAGACCACTGCCAGGGGCTTTTCCCTGTAATCAGAAGCATCCGTTGAGTACATGATAAGATGAATGCGGTCGGTAAACAGATCACCGTCAAGTCTCGCTTGAAGTTCATCGAACCTATTGTTCATCCAACAAATATAGCAGAAAGTGCAAAGGAAAAAACCGCTTCGTAAGAACCAATCACAATACAATGTGTTGTGAAAAATGTAAATTGATCTCAAATTTTAGCTATCTTTGTTTTTCTAATAACATTAATTTTAAAACACTGATTATCAATGGATTTAATTAAGAAAATAAAAGAGAAAGCCAAGTTAAACTGTCAGCGGATCGTACTTCCAGAAGGAGATGAAGAGAGAACTGTAATGGCCGCCCATACCATCATCCGTGAAAAATTGTGTTACATAACCATGATCGCAGATCCGGCCGAGGTGGAGAAGAAGGCGCATCAATTTGGGTTTAAGAACCTGGAAAAAGCGACCATAATCAATCCAAAGGATCATCCCAAAAAGAGTGAGTATACCGAACTTCTTTACAACCTGCGGAAAGAGAAGGGAATGACCATGGATGAGGCTTCCCGCCTGGTGGAGGATCCCCTCTACCTGGGTACCCTGATGATCAAGGCCGGGGATGCCGACGGAGAGGTAGCCGGAGCCAGGAATGCAACGGGTGATGTGCTGAGACCCGCTTTCCAGATTGTAAAGACCCTGCCCGGTTTCAGCATCGTATCCGGTGCATTTATTATGATGCTCCAGGACCACTCGTTCGGTGAGGATGGAGTCATTGTCTTTGCCGATGGGGCCGTTCATCCCGATCCGGACGAAAAGCAGCTGGCTGAAATTGCAGTGGCTACTGCCGGAACAACACGCTCTATCCTCGGTTTCGAACCCCGGATCGCCATGATGAGTTTCTCCACCAAAGGCAGTGCAAAGCACCCCATGGTGGACAAAGTGGTCAATGCCACTAAGCTTGCGAAAGAGATGGACCCCACACTGGTGATTGATGGTGATCTTCAGGCCGATACAGCTCTGATCGAGGCAATTGCCAGCAGCAAAGCGCCGGACAGCCCCATCCAGGGAGACGCCAATGTACTGATCTTTCCCGATCTGAATGTGGGTAATGTGGCATACAAACTGGTACAGCGCCTTGCAAAAGCAGAAGCCATTGGCCCTGTGCTCCAGGGCATGGCTGCACCCATCAATGATCTTTCACGAGGCTGCTCTGTGAGCGATATCGTGAACCTGGTTGCCATCACAGCCAACCAGGCTGCAGGTTTGAGTAATAAGAAATAGAAGAGAAAAAGAATAATCATATAACAGATTCGTATTCATGGTCATATTAGTATTAAACTGCGGAAGTTCCTCCATTAAATACCAGCTTTTCGACATGGGCGAATCGGCCGATGTCATTGCCAAAGGAATGGTGGAACGCATTGGTTTTACCGATGCTGTTATCTCCCACAAACCCACAGGCAAAGAGAAGTATAAACACATTGCCCCCATCATGGACCACACGGTCGGTATCAACATGATCATGGAGGCACTGATCAACGACCAGCACGGGGTGATCAGTAAGGTCGAAGAGATCGCTGCAGTGGGGCACCGGGTGGTCCAGGGAGGTGAGAAGTACCTGGAGAGCGTACTGATCACCAAGGAGGTAATTCATGACATCGAGGCGTGTGTGGATCTTGCCCCGTTGCATAATCCGGCCAACCTGAAGGGGATCATCTCGGTGGATAACCTGATCCCGGGTATTCCCCAGATTGCCGTATTTGACACCTCATTTCACCAGAGCATGCCCCCCCACGCTTTTATGTATGCCATTCCGCGTGAGTACTACGAAAAGTATGGCATCAGGAAGTACGGATACCATGGTACCAGTCACAAATATGTCTATAAGAGAACCAGTGAGATCCTGAACAGAGACACCAGGGATATGAAAGTGGTCTCCTGCCACCTGGGCAATGGAGCCTCGGTCACAGCCATTGAGCATGGCAGGTCCATGGATACATCCATGGGATTCACACCGGTTGACGGTCTCATTATGGGGACCCGTACAGGCGATATTGACCCGGGGGTCCTGCTCTTTCTGGCCGACAAGGAGCATCTGAGCCTGAAGGGGGTCAGCGGGATGATCAATAAGCGAAGCGGGATGATGGGTATTTCAGAGATATCCTCCGACATGCGCGACCTGGAGCTGGCCTATTATGAAGGAAATGAGCGCGCCAACCTGGCCCTCACCATGTATGCCTACCGTGTAAAAAAATTCATCGGTGCATACGCAGCCATCATGAACGGACTGGATTGTGTCATTTTCACAGGGGGTATCGGAGAGAACGACTTCAACATCCGCCGGATGATCCTCCAGAATATGGATTACGTTGGGATCGATTTTGATGAACCCGGAAACCACGGTGTGAAGGGTGAGGATAAGATTATCACCAAAACCGATTCCAGGGTTACGGCGCTGGTGGTCAAAACCAACGAGGAACTTGTGATCGCAACGGACACATATAAGATCCTTGAAAAGTGTTGTTAAGAGATTAATGTGTTAAACATCATAACAGAATACCCGGATTGCTCCGGGTATTTTTTTTCCTTTGCAGAGTAATTAAGAGAGAGAACGATATGTTGACAAAATTATCACAACTGAAGGATCTGATCATTAAGAACCATAAACCGAGGAAGATGGTTCTTGCAGCTTCGGAGGATGCACATTCACTTAGTGCCGTGGCCGAAGCCGCAAAACAGGAGATCATCCGCCCCATCCTGGTGGGAGACATTGAGAAGACCCGGGGCCTTGCAGAGATTCTCAACCTCGACATCAGTAAATTTGAGATGGTTCAGGCCGATGATGCCCGGGAGGCGGTTATCCAGTCGGTAAAGATGGTTCACGACAGGAAAGCGGATGTGCTGATGAAGGGCAGGGTGGGCACATCTGCGATGCTCAAAGCTGTACTGAATAAGGAGTACGGGCTCCGGACCGGGAACCTGCTCTCCCATTTCGCCTACTTTGAGGTGGAGACTTACCACAAGCTGATCGCGGTTACCGATGTGGCCATGAACATCGCCCCCACTCTCACCGAGAAGATCGCGATCCTGAACAACTCGGTAAGGGTGCTCAACAACCTGGGAATTGAGATGCCCAAGGTGGCTGTACTCGGTGCTGTGGAAAAGGTGAATACCGATATGGATGCCACCCTTGATGCTGCACTGCTCTCCAAAATGAATCAGCGGGACCAGATCCTGAACTGCATTGTGGACGGACCCCTGGCATTCGACAATGCAATCTCCGTGGAGAGCGCAAAGCACAAGGAGATCAAAAGTGATGTGGCCGGAGACACAGATCTGCTGCTGATGCCCGACATAGAGGTGGGCAACGTGCTCTACAAGACCCTGGTCTTCTTTGCCAAAGCGAAGGTGGCCTCCATGATCGTGGGCGCAGCGGCACCCATTGTGCTCACCTCAAGATCGGATTCTGAACAGGCAAAATTCGATTCAATCCTCCTGGCTGCAGTGGCAGCCGATCACAGGGAGATAAGCTAAAAAACAGGCTCTAAACCGGCTTAATATGGATGCTGAATACATACTGGCGATCAATCCCGGGGCAACCTCCACCAAAATTGCTGTCTACAGGACCAATAAATTTATCTTTCTGAAGACCATCCGTCATGACTGTGATGAATTCAAAGGGATAACAAAAACAGTCGATCAGCTGGAGCTGAGGATGGATGTGGTACTGACTGAAGTCAAAGAGAATCACATCCCGTTTGAGCAGGTTGGCCTGATCATTGCGCGGGGCGGCCTGATCCGGCCCATTGAGTCGGGAATCTATGAGGTCAATGAAGCGATGATCGCCGACCTGGCCGAGGGGGTGATGGGCGACCATGCCAGCAACCTGGGGGGATTGATTGCCCACCGGCTAAAGGAGCAGTTTCCCAATGCGGCAGCCTATATTGCCGACCCTGTGGTTGTGGATGAACTTCAGGATGTGGCCAGACTCAGTGGTCATCCTGAGTTTCCCAGAACCTCCATCTTTCATGCACTGAACCAGAAATCAACAGCACGGACCTATGCCCACTCCAGGGGAATGGAGTATGAAGAGCTTAACCTGATCATCGCCCACCTGGGAAGCGGGATCTCAGTTGGAGCACATAAAAAGGGGCGCGTTATTGACGTAAACAATGCCCTGGATGGTGAGGGCCCCTTCGGACCCGAACGTACAGGTACCCTGCCCAACGGTGCACTGGCACAATACTGTTTCGATGCGGGAAAATCCCTGGAAGAGGTGAAAAAGCTGCTGGCCGGTGAAGGGGGCCTCTTCGCATACGTCGGACACAAAGATGCCTATGTGCTGGAAAAGCTGGCCCGGGAAGGCAACCGGAAGGCCTCTTTGATACAGGAGGCCATGGCATACCAGACCTGCAAGGAGATTGGCGCCATGGCAACGGTACTGGGTGGTGAGGTACACGCCATCATCATCACGGGAGGCATCGCCCACAATCCCGATTTCACCGGATACATCAAGGAGCATGTGGGCTTTATAGCCCCGGTCTTTATCTACCCGGGAGAGGACGAGATGCGTGCACTGGCACTCAACGGTTCCATGCTGCTCAACGGAAAGATCACCGCACGGGAGTACTCCCCTGAAAACGTCGTCAGGGGACTCGACCTGGACTCCCTGGAATAGGCAGGAAGTATCAGGAGCTTCAATCAATCAGTTTTTCCATTAATATTGCAAGCGGAACACTCTTAATGAAAAGATCTCTTCTCATAGGCTCGCTGCTGATCATCACTTCCCTGCAGCTTTGTGCGCAGTATGAGCCCGCGGACCGGAAGGGTAAATTCTTCCTGATCCCCGAATTCTGGCTCTCATTCGGATACAGCACCCACATCGAAGTGGCTCCTCAGCTGGGGTACCATGTCAATGACCGGCTCTCCCTGGGAATGGGTCCCCATTACATCTACCAGTCCTGGAAAAGTCCGGCCGCTCAGACCCATGTTTACGGTTTGAAGGGTTTTGCCAGGTTCTCTTTGATTACCAATGCAGAGCAGTTTCTTCCCTTCAACCTCTTCAATGACCTCTTTGCACAGCTGGAGTACGAAGGAATGAGCCTGGAGAACGGGATCTACAACTGGGTTGGGGACAATACCCGGTACACCAACCACCTTTTCCTGGTGGGTGGAGGAATTTTACAGCGAATTGGCATGTACAATTCTGTCTCCTTTATGGTCCTTTGGGACCTGAATGAGACCTCCGGTTCTCCTTACAGCAATCCCATATTCAGGATCGGATTCAATACCTACTTCTGAGTGCGTTGATAAAACCTTGTTAAAAAAGCATATTACGGCTTCATCGCTTTTAATATGAACGAATTATTTGTTTTCTTTGCGGCTTGAAATCTAAGTCAACAAAAAACATTGAAGATGATTGCTGAAAAAGATAACATCGTATCCATCGTGTATGAACTCAGGTCAGGATCAGCCGAAGGTGAAGTTGTAGAGGCCCTGACAACCGATAAACCCCTCACATTCCTCTTTGGAACAGGCGGGTTGCTGCCTAAATTTGAAGAGAAGCTGGACGGGCTCTCTGAAGGTGATAGTTTTGAATTTCTTCTCCTCTCGGAAGATGCTTACGGACCTGTGGTTGAATCGGCCATTGTTCACGTTCCGCAAACCGTTTTTGAGACGGATGGAAAGGTCAACGAAGAGCTGCTAAAGATAGGAAACATGGTTCCCATGATGGATGCGGAAGGCAGGCGCCTGAACGGAAAAATCGTTGCCATTGAAGGGGACGCTGTGAAGATGGACTTCAACCACCCCATGGCCGGAAGTGACCTCCACTTCAAAGGTGAGGTGACCGAAGTAAGGCTGGCCTCAGATGAGGAACTCTCCCACGGGCATATTCACGCAGATGACGGCGGATGTGGATGTGGAAGCAACGACGGATCCTGTGGTACCGACTCCCACAACCAGGGCGGAGGATCCTGCGACACCGGCGGTGACGGAGGCTGCGGCTGCGGCTGTTAATCAGCAATACAACCGCTACCCCAGCGAAAACATATCGGCATCCTTCCAGGCAGGGAATTTCTCACGGAATTCCCTTATTTTTTTCAGGTCAATGGTGTAGTTCAGGATCCCTGACCGGTGGTCCAGGGTTCCTTCTGTACGGCCCATTGGATCCACCACACAGGAGCCTCCCAGGTGATCCACCCCCTCCCCGTCCACACCCACACGGCTTACACCTATCACACAGGCCAGGTTCTCTATGGCACGGGCCCTCAGCAGGGTCTCCCATACATGGTGCCTGGGAGCGGGCCAGTTGGCCACATAGAGGATCACATCATAGTCGTTCCGGTTCCTTGCAAATACAGGAAACCTGAGGTCATAGCAGATCTGTGGCATAAAGCGGAACGATCCCAGGGTGAATACTTTGCGCGCATCACCGGGATGGAAATGTGTATGCTCACGGCCCATGCGGAAAAGGTGCCTTTTATCGTAATACCCCTCGACTCCTTCGGGCGACACCCAGTAGAGCCTGTTAAATACCCGCTCCTGCTCCCTGACGATCAGGCTTCCGGTCACATAAGCTTTCCGCTCACGGGCCACCTTCAGCATCCAGGCATGGGCCATTCCGCCCTCCTCCTCTGCAAACCGGTCGGCCCGCATGGTAAAACCGGTGGAGAAGGTTTCAGGCAGAATAATCAGGTCGGTCTCCCCGGGCAACCCTCCAACCATCTTCTCCAGCTGAACGAGGTTCCCCTCCGGATCCTCCCACAACAGGTCGGGCTGAATGAGCCCCACATTCAACAGATCATTTGAAAAATTCATAACGTTTCATTTACCATAACTTAACATAAAGTTAATACAGGCTATGTCAATATAATTTATTTTTGATCAGAATTAACAACTATTTTTATGGAATTCTATTATATCATTATCGTTGCTGTTCTTTTCCTGCTCGCCATCTCAGACCTGATTGTGGGTGTCAGTAATGATGCCGTCAACTTCCTCAATTCTGCCATCGGGTCAAAAGCCGCACCCTTCAAAATAATTCTGGCTATTGCTGCAGTTGGGGTGCTGGTGGGTGCCGTTTTTTCCAACGGGATGATGGAGGTGGCAAGAAAAGGGATCTTCAATCCGGAACATTTTGCCTTCCAGGAGATCATGGTCATCTTCCTTGCTGTGATGCTGACTGATATCCTGCTTCTGGATTTCTTCAATACCATAGGATTACCAACATCCACAACCGTTTCCATTGTGTTTGAGATCCTCGGGGCATCAGTGGCCGTCGCCATCTATAAGATCACCAGGGATGATACTGCAGCTCATAGCATGGGAACCTTTATCAATACAGAGAGCTCCGTGATGATCATCGTGGGTATATTCCTCTCTGTGGTGATTGCATTCACTATCGGTATGATCATCATGTGGATTGTGAGGCTTGCTTTCTCGTTTAATCTGAAAAAATCATATAGATACTGGACCGGCATATGGGGAGGGTTTGCAATCACAGCCATCCTCTTTTTCCTGCTGATCAAAGGGGCCAAAGGATCCACCCTGGTCTCTCCGGAGATGTTAACCTATATCAAAGCCAATACAACACGTATCCTTTTGATCAGTTTCTTTGGCTGGACCCTCCTCTTCCAGTTGCTGACCCTGTTTACCCGGATTAACATACTGAAAATAACCGTACTGGTCGGAACTTTCGCGCTGGCCATGGCCTTTGCCGGAAACGACCTTGTGAACTTCATCGGGGTGCCGCTGGCCGGTTATGAATCCTTTAAAGCCTTTATGGCCTCCGGATCGGGAGATGCGGGTGGATTTCTAATGGAGGCGCTGCGTGGACCGGTCAATACACCCATCTATTTCCTCATTGCTGCAGGATTGATCATGGTACTGACACTGAGGTTTTCTAAGAAGGCAAAATCTGTGACTGCCACCACCATTGACCTGAGCCGCCAGGGTGAAGGATCGGAGCGTTTCGCCTCCTCATCACTTGCCAGGTTCCTCGTCAGAAGGTCGGTGGAGATGAGCAACGGGGTTGGAAAGGTCACTCCGGCTGTCATCACCAGGTTTGTTGAACACAGGTTTGATGCAGAACAGGCCCGGGATGACAAGGATGAGAAGCTCGCCTTTGACCTGGTCAGGGCTTCAGTTAATCTTGTGGTTGCCAGTATTCTGATCGCCATAGGCACATCCCTCAAGCTTCCCCTCTCCACAACCTATGTAACCTTCATGGTTGCCATGGGAACATCCCTGTCGGATGGTGCCTGGGGCAGGGAGAGTGCTGTCTACCGGATTACGGGTGTACTGACTGTGATCGGAGGATGGTTCTTCACTGCCTTCAGTGCATTCCTTGCTTCGTTCCTTATCGCTTCCCTGATCTTTTTCGGGAAATTCCCGGTCATCCTGATCCTTCTCGGATTCGCCATCTTTATTTTATTGAGGACCCATGCGTTCCACAAGAAAAGAGAGGAGAAAGCGAAGAGTTTCGAGAGTCAGATCGCCACGGTATCCTATGAGGTCCTGAATGCATGTGACGATGAAGTGAAGAGCTCCATCATCCATGTCTCCAAAATCCTCTACCTCACCTACACCAACTTCTTCAAGGAAAACCATAAAGAGCTTAAAGATCTCAGGAAACAGTCTAAACAACTGGGAAAAGAGATAAAGAAGATCCGTGAGAATATCCCTGATACATTGAAAAAATTCAAGGAGACCGAATTGGAAAGCGGACACCATTACGTGCAGGTTGTGGCCTATATGAAAGAGATGACCAACTCCCTGCTTTACGTTGTTCAGCCGGCCTATAACCACCTTGATAACAACCACCCGCTTGATAAAGAGCAGACTGAACAATTAATGGATTTCAACGATCAGGTAAGTGAGTTTTTCAACTTTGTGATCAACCTTTTGAAAACAAAGAACCCTGAAAGTCTGGACGAACTGGTTCAGCGCCGTGATGAGATGATTGCTGTGGCCAATGAGATCCTTCGAAACCGGATTAAAATTCTCAAGAAAACCCAGAAAGGGGTTAAGGTCAGCGTAACCTACATGGAGATGCTTTCTGAAACCAAGAACCTGTTACTGAGCGTTGTTCAACTTGTGAAAGCGGATGTAAACCTGCAGAATTCCCTTACATTAGGAGCTGGTGACGATCTCTCTATTGAAGAGGTGCTGGACTAAAGAGGAGGGGCTTTGAGTTCCGGGCTCTGGGCTCTGAACTTATAGCCTATCCCTTTGACTGTTTTGATGTACTTTTCGCCGATTTTCTCCCGCAGTTTGCGAATATGAACATCGATGGTCCGGTCTCCAACCAAAATGTTCTCTCCCCAGACCCGGTCAAAGATCTCATCCCTTGTGAATACTTTTTCGGGCTTTGATATAAGCAGTGAAAGCAACTCGAACTCTTTCCTTGGCAGGGAGATATCTTTTCCCTTCTTTACAACGATGTAACGCTCCTTGTCGATCACCAGATCGCCGGAGACAATCTTATCCACCGATCCCGGTATGACATCTTCGGTCTTGATACTCCTGCGTTTTAGAAGCGCTTTGATGCGGCTCACCAACACCCTGGGTTTGATCGGTTTTGTAATGTAATCATCACCACCAGCCTCAAAACCTGCAATCTGTGAAAAGTCCTCACCCCGCGCTGTCAGAAATGCCACCAGGGTGTTCTCAAGCGCTCTGTTTGCCCGGATCTCCTCGCAGGCGGTAATTCCGTCCATGTCAGGCATCATCACATCCATCAGGACAAGGTGTGGCTTTAACTCTTCGGCAATACGCACCGCATCACGGCCATTTGATGCAGTAAAAATTTTGAATCCTTCATTGCGAAGATTGTAACTCAGGAATTCCAGGATGTCTTTCTCATCATCCACCAAAAGAATTATATAGTCACTCCAGTTCATGGGATACTGCGCTGCATGTAAAGATAATGTTAAAAAATTGTTCTCTTAATGTGAAATTCAACAGCCATGTCAGTTTTTTTTATGCTATTTTAAACCAAATAGTTAACATTACCAGGATTACAAGATGACCACCATGAAACCAACCGCAATCTTGCTCCTGTTTCTATTTACAGGACTTGCTTCTCAAGCACAGGAGAAGGAGGCTGAACCACCACCGGGTAACATCTCAGTCAAAATTTACAGCCATTTCAACTACAGTCTGGATGGTGAAAATGCCACGGCATTCGAGGTAAAGCGGGCCTATTTTGGTTATAAACGGAGCCTGGATGACCATTTCTGGGGCGAGGTGAAGCTCGATATCGGGAGTGTGGACGATGATTCGGAATATGCACTGATCAGGCGCTATACCTACTTTAAAAATGCCTACCTGGGCTATAAGAAGGGCAATGTAATAACATGGTTCGGACTGATGGATATGCTCCAGTTCAAGGTCCAGGAGAATTTCTGGGGGTACAGGTACCTCTACAGGTCCTACATGGATGAATACAAGTTTGGATCGAGCGCCGATCTGGGTGCAGGAATCCAGTATTCACCTTCAAAGATCATCACCACCGACCTGGTCATTAGCAACGGAGAGGGTTACAAAAAGCTGCAGCTGGATAAAAAATACAGGGTGGGGGCAGGAATCACCCTTCATCCCCTCCCCGATTTAACGATCCGGGGCTACTATACCGTTCACACCAGTGTGACTACACAAATGAGCTTTGCAGGTTTTGTGGGTTACAGGTTCGACAGGTGGAGAGTGGGCGGGGAGTATATCCTGCAGAAAAATCACAAATTTATTGAAGCGCATGACCGGAATGGGTATTCCCTTTACTCAACCTTCATCTTTTCAGACAAATGGGAGCTATTCGCAAGGTACGACCAGCTCCACTCCAACATCCTGCCCCCGGAGGATCTGCCCTGGAACCTGGACAAAGACGGAAGTGCTGTCATTGCAGGGGTCCAATTCACTCCCATCAGGTATGTCCATATGGCCCTGAACTTCCAGGACTGGATAGATTATGCCGCTGATGGCAGCTCCGAGCCCTATATCTTCCTGAACCTTGAAGTTGTCTTCTAACCTTTAAAGATACTCAGGGTCCCCTCTTTCAGGCCCTGTGCTCCTCTCTGAGCAGGTCAAAGACGGTTTTTACCGGGGAGAAGGTCTCAATGGGCACCTCTACGAAGAGGGTGAGCCAGTTGGCCATGGCCCCGTTCCATAATCCGGGAAGTTCAAGTGCTTTCAACGACTTCCCTCCCATCGATTTTTTTGAGATGAACCCTGTATTGTGGTCCACATACAGGTTCAGGTTGAACTGCTTTCCCTGGTAATCCCTGGTGCTGCACACCAGGTCAACCGGATTGAAATGGGTGGATCGCTTCAAAAGGGCCTTCTTTTCAGGATTTTCCAGCTCAACCTGGGAAGATTCCACAATTTGCAAACTCACTTCGCCTGTTTCCGAACGTACATAGAAGGGTCCGCCACCCGGCTCACCCTCATTTTTCACCATTCCGCACACCCTCATGGGCCGGTTCATGGTGCTGATCAGCCACTGCCGCAATTCAGGAGCATCCCAGCTCTCCAGTTTATCAGGAACAGCGATCCCAAGCCGCTCGTGCAGGTAAGACACCATGCTATCCATGCGGGTCTTTTCAACCTTTTCAGGCCCGCCGAGTTGCTGCAGGCAGTAAAACACCTTGGAGCGATGCTCCATCAGCACACCACCCAGCACCTGTTTGTATCTTGCCCGCGTATCCCTTAACCGGTCTGGGGTCACGTTATCGATGTTGCTGATAAAAACGATGTCCGAGTCAAGGGCATCCAGGTTCCTGATCAGTGCACCGTGTCCGCCGGGCCTGAACAGCAGGCTCCTGTCCGCATTGCGAAACGGTTCATTGGAGAGGTCCACTGCGATGGTGTCAGTTTCCGGCTTCTGAAATGAAAAGGTGAGGTCGATATTCAGTCCGGTGGCCTTTTCGATCCCCGGTATGATCCTTGCTGCTTCGATTTGGAATCCATCCAGGTGATCGGGCGAAACTGTCAGGTGGATCCTCAACTTCCCCCCCCTGCTCCCGCAATATTGAGCGGCCTCCCACAAATGCTCCTCAAAAGGAGTTCTGCGCTCCTCACTGCTGTATTTATGAAACTTCAACAGTCCTTTGGGGCTGTTTCCATAATTAAGTCCCCTCTTCTCCAGCAGGGTCCTGAGTATTTGTGCAGGTTCGGCCCCTTCACTAAGTTGCAGGTCCTCATAAAATGGATACTCCTCCAACGCATCGAAAAAACCTTTCACATCAGCCTCTCTGTCAATCCATTCATGCTGCTCTTCAACAGGAATACCTTCCAGCTCTTCCATGGCACTATAGAGGGATTTAAACATCCGGGAAGCAGCTCCTGAGGCAGGAATAAACCGGGTGATATGGAAATCGGGTGCATTGGTCCTGAAAACCTTCAGGAACCGCTTCTCATCACCCGTTGTCAGCGTGATGATCCCCTTGCCGGGAGTTGCGGGCATGGTAATATCCGCAGGGGGAAATCCATTTTTAAAATGTCTGATCTGGTTGTTGATCTCATCGAGGGAGACCCCCCTGTCTGAAATTTGGTGCAGGTCTTTTTGATTGAACATTGGCACTATCGTTTACAGAATAACAGTGCAAAATTAATGGTTTATGCTGTATTCACAACATGTCGTCCGGTTTCCAGGGCAGAAATATTCATCCGGACCACCTTCTCACCCTTTCTTCCAAACAACATCTCCAAAGCTTTATTCATACTTTCCATGGTGAGACCCAGCTCCCAGGAGGCAGCTCCGAGCATCACCATGTTGGAGACTCTGGCGGACCCAAGCTCACGTGCAATGGCACTGGCATCCACAACCATGTGGTTTTTAACTTTCCGGATCTCCCCAAGCAGACTCTCTATCCCCGGATAGTCCTCAATGTTCTCAAACGGGTCGCTGCTGGTCACCACCCAGCCATCCCGGGCCAGAAATGGAAGGTACCGAAGAGCCTCCATTGGCTCAACTGAAAGAATCATATCACAGCTTCCCTCTGGGATCAGGTCCGAGGAAATGGGTCCGTCCGAGATCCTCAGGTGGGATTGCACGGCCCCTCCCCGCTGACTCATACCATGCACCTCGGCCTGCTTCAGGTACAAACCCGATTCAACAGCGGCCATTCCTATCACAGCAGCAATGGAGAGGATCCCCTGTCCCCCAACCCCTGCAAGTATTATATCTTTTTTCATATCTGGTGATTGGTGACTGGTGAGGGGTGACTGGTGAGGGGTGAGGGGTGAGGGGTAACTGGTGACTGGTGTGGGGTGGTCTTCGACCTCTTCGCAGTTTGAATACACTCCCTTTGCGCGATGATCACAGAAACCCCCTCATAGGCCAGCTCTTTGGAGATGATTTCACGGTTCTCCTCATGGTGCTTCCGGAGCGGGTTCATCAATCTTACATGCTCCGGCTCCACCCCGATCCCCTTGCAGATCTCCTCCAGCCGGTTTGTGGCATGGGACTTCTGCCCCCCGGTCATCCCGGTAGTAGAATTATCTGAAATAATGATGGTTACAGGCGTCTCCTCAACCACTGCGTCAAGCAAACCTGTCATCCCCGAGTGGGTAAATGTAGAGTCCCCGATCACCGCCACTGAGGGCCTGAATCCGGCATCGGATGCCCCTTTGGCCATGGTCACTGAGGCACCCATGTCCACACATGTATTGATGGCATTGTAGGGCGGCAGTGCCCCCAGTGTGTAGCAGCCGATATCGGAAAATACCCGGCCCGGACCATAGGGTTCCAGCGCCTCATTCAGAGCGTTGTACATGTCGATGTGACCACAACCCTTGCAGAGGGCTGGCGGACGGCTCTTCACCACTTCAGGCACCTCACGCCCCGCTTCAACAGGCAGATCCATCGCCTTTTTCACCAGTACCGGTGTCAGCTCTCCATCCCTGGGAAGAAGTCCGTCAAGCCTTCCCCTGATGGCATATTTGGTTTCAAGCAGACCGGTCAGTGACTCCTCAAGCAGTGGAGCCCCCTCCTCAAGCACCACCACTTCGTCCACACCATGTACAAATTCGTCCAGCATTTCCGGCGGAACCGGGTACTGGGAGATCTTCAACAAGGGGTATTTCAGTCCGGCCTCAATGGCCACCTCTTTGTAGTAATTGTAAGCAAGTCCGCAGGCGATTACCCCCCTGGAGCGATCCGCTCCCGCCTCCAGGTAGTTCATTCCCGCCTCTCTGCTCTCCTGCTGAAGCTTCTCCTGCATGGTCAGCAGGGCTTTATACTTCATCCTTGCTATCGAAGGCAAAAGGATAAACTGCTTCAGGTCCGTGGGGAGTTTCAGCTCATTTTCAACCTTTGATCCTCCTCTTTCAACGGTACTCCTTGAGTGGGCCATCCGTGTAGTGATTCTGAGCATCACCGGGAGAGTGAACTTCTCAGAAAGATCAAACCCGTACCGAACCATATCATAGGCCTCCTGCTGGCTGGATGGTTCCAGTACCGGGACCATGGAGAATTTCCCATAGAACCTTGAATCCTGCTCATTCTGGGAGGAGTGCATGGAGGGGTCATCTGCCACCACCACAACCAATCCGCCATTCACACCGGTCATCCCGGCATTGATAAAAGCATCTGCAGCCACATTGAGCCCCACATGCTTCATACAGACCATGGCCCTCTTTCCGGCATAGGACATTCCGAGTCCCGCCTCCATGGCGGTCTTCTCATTGGCCGACCATTCGGCATGGAGGCCACGATCCCTCGCCTCTTTTGAACGCTGAATATACTCTGTTATCTCAGTGGATGGGGTTCCCGGGTATGCGTATACACCCGAAAGCCCCGCATCCAGGGCTCCCTGTCCAATGGCTTCATCGCCAAGCAGTACAAGTTTTGACATGAACAACGCAGTTTATGTGTTGTCCAAAATTAGATAAAATAAGTACGGGGAAATACTATTCTATAACATGATGCTACAGCCTGAAAATCCACACACAACTATCTGCTAACTTACCAGTCACTATGCACCTTAAACTATATTGGTTTGAATCCCATCACCAGGATATCATCGGTCTGCTCGGTATGCTCCATCCACCCATCCAGCCTCTCCTGGAGGATATCCTGCTGATCGTGCATGCTCTTCTGGTGAATATCCAGTAACAGCTCCCTGAATTTTTTGCTCATGAACTTCTTTCCCGCCGGACCGCCAAGCTGATCCTGGTACCCATCCGAAAAGATGTAGAAGGTATCATCCTTCTGCACACTGATCCGGTGACTTGTAAAGGGTCTGTTCTCATCCGATGACTGGGCAGAGACTGCATGGCGGTCTGCCTTATAGGTGATCACCTCCCCGCCACGCATGAGATAGAGCTGATTGTATGCCCCGGCATACTCCAGGATCTTCTCCCTGGTGTCATACGTACAGACCGCCAGGTCCATGCCATCTTTAATCTCGTCCACATCCTGCGTTGTAACTTTCCTGAAAAAATTTACCAATTCGTCACGGAGCCTGGCAAGAATCAGATCGGGCTGTACGATCCCATCATCAATGACCGCCCTGCGCAGGAAGCGGATTCCCAGCAGGGAGATGAAAGAGCCCGGAACCCCGTGCCCGGTGCAATCGGCAGCAATCACCACAAACCTGTCCCCCACCTGGTGGTACCAGTAAAAATCGCCCGAAACAATGTCTTTGGGTCTGTATAGCACAAACGAATCGTCGAATGCATCTTTCAGCAGTTTTCCTTCCGGCAGCGCGGCATGCTGGATCCTCAGTGCATACCTGATGCTGTCGGTGATCTCCCGTTGCTTCTCCGACACCTGGTTATAGAGATCCTTCAGCTCCTCCCGGTTGGTGCGGATGGAGCTCACCATTTTATTGAACATCACAGTAAGTGTCCTGAATTCATCATTCGTGACCGGTTCCAGCGAAACCTCAAGGTTGTCCTTGTTAACCTCCCGGGTCCCTCTCATCAACACATTGATGGGTCTGAGGAAACGTTTCGATATCCATGCAGCCAGGAAAAATACCAGGGGTGTAACTATAAGCAGCAGGATCAATAACAAGAGATTAAACCTCCGTATGGGTGCAAATGCCTCCCTGTGATCAATTTCGGAGATCAGAGCCCACTTCACTCCCTTGATCTCAATGGGCGTATAAGAACTCAGCACCTTGATGCCTCTGTAGTCGGTATTGCTGGTCGTTGCTGTATTACCGTGTAAAGCGTTCCTGGATGCGTCGGTATGGACCGGAAGGGTCAGAATGGTGGAGGCGGCGGTCTCTATCTGTTCAGCTAACGAATCGCCCACAATGGGTCTGATCTCATGGATAAAGTCATCCGGATCCTCAAGGTAAAACCTGGAGGAGGTCCGCATTAACCGATCCTCACCGATGATATAACTCTCTCCGGTCTTCTCCAATCCCTGTGCTTCCCACTCTTCTTGATGTGACATAAATCCATCGAACTCCGTGTTGTTGATCTGGAATACCAGGGTTGCAATGGACTGCCCGTCTTTATGAACAGGAGCAGCAAAAAAAAGCCTCGGCTCCATACCCGCTGTCAGGTACCGTATAAAATCAGTCATCACCGACTCGCCCTCTCCCAGCTCCCTGGCCATGTGAAAAACCTTCTTGATGGTGGTATGTGCATACCTGGAATGCTCCAGGTTGATACCAAAGTCCATTCCCTTGTTATCTGAATAGCAAACATACCCCGATTTGTTATCGATAATCAGGATGTCGGTCAGGTCGAATTTATCAGTGATGATCCCTACTCCTTTGTGTATATCACTGTATTTTGACTCATATTCGGGAAATGTGTAGCTGTTCTCATCAATCATGTACTTATACTGAAAGGCCCTTGTCACAGGCTCTTCCGGAAAAAAATCCTCGCTATTGACCTCCACCAGCCCCGTGGCATTGAAGCTCCGGGCCACTGAATCATAACGGGCCTTCAAAGCCACCAGTTCAGCCTCTTTCAATTCAGGCACCTCCAGGTCACGAAACGCTTCCAAAAGGATCGATATGTGATCAACAGGGGATTTCCCTGTTGCAAAATACTCCAGCTCTTTCATGTAGGAGGTGAAATAATCCACCACCATCTCTTTCTCAAGGTCCCTGGAGAGTTTGATTTTTTCAATGATCTCCGATTTAATGCTGCTTCCCACCACAATATTGAGGATCAGCAATACAAGTATTGTCGGTACGAGACTGATTAACAGGAAATTAGTCAGCAGCTTGGTGCGAATGGATCTGGCGGCCATAAAGTTTCTGATTATGCTGTACAGATAGTAAACTAAATTAAGGCAATTTAGTTCGTTAACAAAACTCAACTACCTCCACAACAGACCAAATTGCTACAGGCTGGTCAGGCTGGTCAAAACCATCAGGTGGTGATGGTGATCACCAGCCGGCGTGATCCACCCCGGTTCCGGAACTCACAAAGGTAGATTCCCTGCCAGGTTCCCAGGTTCAGTTGCCCGTTAGTAATCGGAATGGTCACCGAATTGCCGATGATGGAGGCCTTCAGATGTGCAGGCATATCATCATCCCCTTCAAAAATGTGGCTGTAGAGGGGGTGGTTCTCAGGGACCAGGTGGTTGATAAAGGATTCGAAGTCCTCCCTTACCGATGGATCCGCATTCTCGTTAAGGGTGAGACCGGCCGAGGTGTGCTGGATCAGCACATGCATGAGTCCGGCACGGGGAAGCTCACCCGCTGCCCTGGTCACTTCGCGGGTAATCAGGTGAAAACCCCTTGGCATGGGAGAGAGTGTAATGGTATGCTGAATCACCATGGATGTAAGTGTTAATAATTCACAAAAATAGTCCATAATTGAAGCATCCGTTCTGCGGCGGCCGCTTTTTTTAGCTATTTTTGCGTGATGTTTTCCGGAACGCACAGAATACTTTCTAAACTGGTACTGGCAAGCCTCCTTGTGGGGCTTTCAGCCGTTGAGCTGAAAGGGCAGCGATTAAGCGATCCTGAAGATGAACTCGTTCAGTTCTCCGGGATGGTTCGTGATCTTCAGCACAGGCCCCTTCCCAATGTAAACATCATCATCATCAACGAGCGCCGGGGCACCACATCGGACCACCGGGGGATGTTCTCCTTCATTGTACATCCCAACGATACCGTCTACTTCAGCCACATGGGGCACAAAGGGACCATCCATACGATCCCCGATTCACTGGCCGGACAGCAGTACCCGGCTGATATCTTTATGGTGAGTGACACATTCCAGCTTGCCGAGGTACGGATCTATCCCTGGAAAACATACCAGGAGTTCAAGGAGGCCTTCCTGGCACTGGATCTGCCCGATGATGATGAACAGCGGGCATACCACAACATTGCGCTGATCAAGACCCAGATCAAAATGAACAGGGATGGTGCCACCGCCAGTCCCACCATCGCCTTCAGGGATGTGATGCGACAGGAGTACAACCAGCTCTACACCGCCGGACAGAGCCCCTACTATACCATCTTCGATCCAATGCGTTGGGCCAAATTCTTCGAATCACTAAAACGGGGGGATTTCAAACAGGATGATTAGGGATATAGTACTATATTCGGAAAAGTGCCGTTTATAAAATTGTATGAAAAATCTGCTGCTCTCCTTCCTCCTGTTTATCCTTATGACCGGTGTAGTCAATGGACAGGATCCCGGTATCCTCTCCGGATCGGTAAGGGACAGTGTGGGAGCGCCTGTTGACCTGGCCAATGTGGCCATCCTGGGAACCAGTGGAGGGACCATGACCGACATCAATGGAAACTATGAGTTGAAGATCCCTTCAGGCAAGTCATTCACAGTGGTAGTCTCCTGTGTCGGCTTTAAAACAGAGCAGTTTGCCATCCGGCTTCAGGAGCGTGAAACCAGGAGGCGGGAGATCACCCTCTCCAAAGATATACGTGCCATCCAGGAGGTGTCGGTCACCGGCAGGCAGGAGCGGGCCAGTACATTCCAGCGCATCGATGTGGAGGACCTTACCTACATCCCTGCCGCTACCGGAAAAGTGGAAGCCATTATTAAATCACAGGCCGGCGTGAGCTCCAGCAATGAGCTGAGTTCCCAGTATGCTGTCAGGGGAGGCAATTTTGATGAGAACCTCGTCTATGTGAACGATATTGAGATCTACAGGCCTTTCCTGGTGCGCTCGGGACAGCAGGAGGGGTTGAGTTTTGTCAATTCCGACCTGGTGTCGTCGCTCAAGTTCTCCGCCGGCGGGTATGATGCCCGCTACGGGGACAAGATGTCCTCGGCACTGGATATAACCTACAAAAGACCCCGGAAATTTGCAGGCTCCTCCTCCATCAGCCTGCTTGGAGCCTCGGCCCATGTTGAGGGAGCATCCAAAACACAACGCTTTACATACCTGGCCGGGTACCGGTATAAAACCACATCCTACCTGCTGAATTCACTGGAGACTTCGGGAGATTACAAGCCACAGTTCTCTGATTTTCAGACCATGCTGACCTACCAGCTTACCCGTAAACTGGAGGTCTCATTTTTAGGGAACTATGGCTCAAATAAATACCAGTTTATCCCCTCCGAAACCGATGTGGAGTTTGGGACCAAGGACCTGCCGCTGAATCTGAAAATCTATTACGAAGGTCAGGAGGTGGACCGGTTCGATACCTACATGGGTGCCCTCTCTTTCAATTACAAACCGGTGAAGGGGCTCTCCCTGAAGCTGACAGGATCGGCTTTCCGGACCTCCGAGCAGGAGACCTTCGATATACTGGGACAGTACTGGATCAACGAGCTGGACAATACACTTGGCTCGGAGACTTACGGTGACAGCATCCTCAGCGTGGGGGTCGGATCCCTCCTCAGTCATGCAAGGAACTACCTGGATGCCATTGTGGTCTCCGTAGCGCATCTGGGCAGTTACCAGCAGGACAACAACAAGCTGCAGTGGGGCCTCTCATTCCAGTACCAGGCGTTTTACGACCGCATCAGCGAATGGGAGTTACTCGATTCATCAGGTTATGTGCTCCCGTACGACGGGGAGGAGATCACTCTCTCCGATACCAGGTGGACAGACAGCAAGATCACCTATGACATGTACAGCGGATTCATTCAGAATACCCGCGAGGTAAACGCTGAGGGTGCCGATCTGTTTATTACCACCGGACTGAGGGGGACCATCTGGAATTTCAACCGCTCCACCATGGTCAGTCCCCGGGTTACTGTCAGCCTGCAACCCTACTGGAAAAGGGATATGATGTTCCATTTCTCCACGGGATTCTACTACCAACCCCCATTTTATAAAGAGATGAGAAGACCCGACGGCTCCATCAACGAGGCTGTGGAGCCCCAGCGCTCGATCCATCTCCTGCTGGGTGGTGATTACATCTTCACCATGCTGGACCGCCCCTTTAAAATCACCGGAGAGGCGTGGTACAAATGGTTGAATAATCTGATTCCCTATAAGATAGAGAATGTAAGGGTCTCCTATGCAGGAGAGAACATATCACAGGGATTTGCACGTGGAATCGATTTCAAGCTGAATGGAGAGTTTGTTCACGGTGCCGAATCGTGGATGACCCTCTCGCTTTTGCAGACACGGGAAGATGTGGAGGGGGATTTCACCACCAGCTGGGACGATGAAAATGAGGAGTTTATCAGAAGACCTGCCGGGGAGTTTCCAAGGCCCACCGACCAGCTCTTTACATTCGGTCTCTATTTCCAGGACTATTTCCCCAATAATCCGGACTACAAGGTGCACCTGAATGCATTCTTCGGCACGGGACTGCCCCTGAGTACCCCCAACGAGGAGCAGTATTATACCGAACTTCGCATGCGTCCCTACCGGCGGGTAGACATCGGTTTCTCCAAGGTGATCAAGGTGAAGCTGTTCGAAAGCGTATGGATAAGCGGCGAGATCTTCAACCTGCTGGGTATTAAGAACGAAGCCTCCTACCTGTGGATCAGGACCCTGTCCGACCAGCAGGGGGTCCCGGGCAGCTTCGGGGTTCCCAATTACCTTACCGGCCGGCGGTTCAATCTGAAGATCTCAGCACACTTCTAAATCCCGGCCCACTTCAAGACCGCAAACAGTTTCCGGCCCCCAACCCTGAAGTCCGGATTTCCCGATGAATAGTTGTTAGCAGAGTAACAGGAGCAATTTGTTTTGTTAACTTTACGCCCTGTTTAGAACCAATTTGAAATCATCCAGAAAGTGTAATACCATGAAGACACAAGATTACATCCAGCGAGAAGACAGATACGGAGCACACAACTACCATCCGCTTCCCGTGGTGCTTGACCGCGGTGAGGGCGTCTATGTATGGGATGTGGAAGGCAAAAGATACTATGATTTTTTATCAGCCTATTCCGCTGTAAACCAAGGACATTGTCACCCTAAAATTGTAGGGGCCATGACAGCACAGGCTGAAAAGCTCACCCTTACATCGAGGGCATTTTATAACAGCACACTGGGCGAATTTGAGGAGTATGTCACCCGCTATTTCGGGTATGACAAGGTATTGCCGATGAATTCGGGTGCCGAAGGCGATGAGACCGCCCTGAAATTGTGCCGCAAGTGGGCATACGAAAAGAAGGGTGTTCCTGAGAATGAAGCGAAGATCATCGTTTGCGAAGGAAACTTCCACGGCCGCACCATCACCATTATCTCCATGTCGACCGATCCCGATTCCTACAAAGGATTCGGACCTTACACTCCGGGATTTGTTACCATTCCCTACAACGACACAGAGGCGCTTGCCACAGCACTGGAGGATCCCAACGTGGCAGGTTTCCTGGTGGAGCCTATACAGGGAGAGGCAGGGGTATATGTACCCGATGAGGGATTCCTGAGCAAGGCTTACGATATGTGCAAAGAGAAGAATGTGCTTTTCATCGCCGATGAGGTGCAGACCGGACTGGCCCGGACCGGCAAGTTGCTGGCCTGTGACCACGAGGGGGTGCGCCCCGATATCCTGATCCTGGGGAAAGCCCTTTCGGGAGGTGCATACCCCGTATCGGCCGTACTGGCTGATGACGACATCATGCTATGCATCAAGCCAGGAGAGCACGGAAGCACATACGGTGGAAACCCTGTGGCAGCCAAAGTGGCCATCGCAGCACTGGAGGTGATCAAAGAGGAGAACCTTACAGAACGTGCTGCAGTGCTTGGCGAGAAGTTCCGGGCCGGACTGAAGAAAATCGACTCACCCATGATAGAGCTGGTCAGAGGCAAAGGGCTTCTGAACGCCATTGTGATCAAACCCACCGGCGGAAAGACCGCTTGGGATGTGTGTGTGGCACTGAAGGAGAACGGTCTGCTTGCCAAGCCCACCCACGAGCATATCATCCGGTTCGCCCCTCCCCTTGTGATTACAGAGGAGCAGCTGATGGAGAGCATTCAGATCATCGAAACCACAATCAAATCCTTTAGCTAGTATTTTCAAGTATACAGGGTAGTAAACAGTTTTGGTAGGTGATAGTATCAAATGATAGTATCAAATGATATTATCACCACTGCAAAGTGTAAGATATACAAGGATAAACTCTCAAAAAAAACCGGGGTCATTTCGATCCCGGTTTTTTTCATTAAGCGAATATCCTAACCTCTTTGGCTGGCTACTGGCTACCTCTTTACATACCTGGCTACCCTACGGCTACCATTCCCCTCCATTTCGAGGAGATACATCCCGTTTTGCAACCCGGTCACATCCATCCGGAAGAGTCCGGCCGTTGAGAGGATCTCCCTTGAATCAACAAGTTTACCCACTGTGTTGTAGATCCTGATCCGGTAGTCGCCTGTCACCGGAAGATTAATATAGAGCAACCCGTTGCCCGGATTGGGAAAGATCCTTAACCTGTCTGCCTGCTCCGGCATCTCCTGCTCTTCCACATCCACAGTTCCTGTAGTAATAATCTCTTCAATGCCCACCTCAAAATCAAGTCCGTACATCTTATTATCCGCAATCACTACATCATAGCTCTCAGCCATCGGCAGTCCGGGTAGATCCACATAGAGGGTGTATGCCCCATCCGGAACATTCTCGAAAACATAATCTCCCAGATCGTCTGTCTCCACATAGGCGATCAGCGTATCAGCCAGGGTCGATTTTTTAACAGCCTTCTTAACAAGAAGGATTGAAGCCTTTTTATAGGGCTTGCCCTTGGTTCCCTTGGCACCACCCTTGGCACTCGCTTCATCACTGTAACTGACATTCCCCAACATCTGACCGCTTCCATCCTCGGGGGTCAGTTTGGCCAGTTCCCTCAGAGCAATGTCCATAAAATTGGTATTGGTATCCATCAACAGATCCAGAAAACGGGCTGCATTCCATGAGGTGAATCCACCCATATAGGTTGGTATCGCATCAGGATATTTCTCTGGATTCGGATGGGCAATCAGCGTATAGTTTCCGGGATAGAGTCCTTTAAAAAGGTAAATACCCTCTTCATTTACCTTTACTGAATCCACTACAGGATAGGCGCCAAACGGCATGGTCTTATAAGCAATTACAGTTGCAGGGAAAACTGGTTCGCCCTGTTGATTAAGCAGCCTCCCTCCCAGTACATTATTCACGTTCAACTGTACAAGAATTACCGAAGTTGAATATATCGGATCCAGTGTATTGTCTCCAATGAGAAGGGGGTCCGAAGTCTCCTTAAGTATTTGTGCAAACACCTCCCCATCCCTTAACATCACCATGTCACCATCGTATAATCCAGAACCAAGCCCCTGCAGATGGGCATTGTTGTACCACAGCGGTTTACCGCCCGGATCGAGCCCAAGGTTAAAGACCACGGTGTTTGCTCCC
Organism: Bacteroidota bacterium; assembly: GCA_039714775.1. GTDB lineage: Bacteria > Bacteroidota > Bacteroidia > Bacteroidales. Next base: position 6,929 of record JBDLIQ010000034.1, on the reverse strand, counting down.
GAAACAGAGTCAGCCCCCATCACCTCATACTCCTGGATCGCTCCGGTACGTCCGATCATGGAGAGGTTTCCGTTGGCATCCACATCAACTCCGTAGATTTCAGCGTTATCAGAGGAGATTGAATAGCCCCACTGCTCCGCTCCCGAATTCATATCCAGGGCAGCAACAAATATCCCTTCATAATAGAGCTTCTCAAGCAGCCTGTCGGCCACATCAAAGGAGACCTCCCTGAACTCACCTGTCAGGTAGAGCATCTCGTCATGCCACCGTAGGGCCTCCCAATAAAGCGGGGCCTCTCCACCCCAGTACGGGCTCATTGTCGGAATGGGTCTAACCCATTGTACAACTCCGTCGGGAGCGATTCTCATGGCAAACAGAATGTAGCGGTCGGAACCATTAACATCCCCCGTATAATCTATTACTGTTTCACCCAGCTGGAAGTATCCGGTGGTGGTCATCCCGGTCAGCACCACATCCCCGTTCTTCATTGCAAACCCTTTGCGAATACCGGTCTTATGATCAAATCCCCACATCACACCCTCCTTGAGCCACACCTTCTCCATAGCCGCATTCAGTTTCACAGCAAACAAACCCTGGGTGTCATGTGCCAGATAGGTCAATGTGTCACCAGCAATCACAGGCTGGCCACCCCCATCCCATGAGCCGGCAACCAACACATTGCCTTCCGCATCAGGGGTGATGGTAAGGGATTGCTGAATGTAGCTTCCCGATTGCTGCGACAGATCAAATCCAGCGGTAAAAGCCTTGACAAAATTAAGGTCGCTGTCAAACTTGAGCAGATAAAAGTACTGCTGCCACTCTGTACCGATCATGCCATGTCCCTTTACGTTGTATGGCTCAGCAGAGACCCCCGCCAGGTATACCGCACCGGTACGCTCATCCATTGTGACAATGGATTGGGGATATTGCGAGAGATCCAGATCCCATACCGACACAATCTTTCTAAACTGGCCGTATTGATCATAGTTTGCCAGGTATTCCATGCTGCCTGCCGTACCAATGGAAAGCGGCGTTCCGCCGCTTGGAAACAGATCTGCACCTGACCGGCCTGCAATGGTCAATCCCCCACGATATGAGAAGGCATCAATCAGATTACCAGATCCGGAAATGAAACCACCCACCCGGGGAATTCCCCTGTCGTTGAATTGAAGGAAGTAGACACCGGTAAAGTTACTAAGTGTTCCGTTCAGGAAGGGATGGGTCAACGTTGCATAGTATGCGCTTCCCACCGAAAAAAAACTATTGGGTCCCGATTCCACAAGCTGCATACTCCCTGCAGATTCTGCTGAGAGCCCAACAACATCTGTGTTTCCTGGTACCAGGTGTTGTCCTGAGGAGGTAGCCACAACAGCTACGACGAAAATGAGTGTAAACAGGTACTTCATGGTCAATTGTTTTTGCAAATTGGTGATTGGTGACTGGTGACTGGTGATTGGTGAGGGGTTAGGGGTGACTTTACCTCTTTATATACTTAGTTACCTCAGTTCTGCCCCTCCCCTCTATTTTTATGAGATAGATCCCGTCTTGCAACCCTGAAACATCCATCCGGAAGAGTCCGGCAGTTGAGAGCGCCTCTTTAGAATCGACCAGTTTACCCACAGTGTTGTATATCCTGATCCGGTAGTCGCCTGTTGCCGGAAGGTCAATATACAACAACCCGTTGCCCGGATTGGGGAAGATACTCAGCCGGTCTGCCGTTGCCGGCACTGACTCCACATCCACCGTTCCGGTGGTAATAATCTCTTCATCGCCCACTTCAAAGTCAAGTCCATAAATAATCTTATTGCCTTGAATGACAACATCATAGCTCTCAGCCATCGGCAGTCCGGGAATATCCACGTAAAGGGTGTATGCCCCATCCGGAACATTCTCGAAAACATAATCACCCAGATCGTCCGTCTCCACATAAGCAATTAACGTATCCGCCAGTGTCGATTTTTTTACAGCCTTTTTCACAAGCAGGATTGAGGCCTTTTTATAGGGCTTGCCCTTGGTTCCCTTGGTTCCCACTATGTCATCTGCGTAACTGACATTCCCCAACATCTCCCCGCTTCCGTCAGCTGGTGTCGGATTTTTGATCTCTACAAGGGTGATATCCATAAAAGTTGCTTTGGTGTCTACTGCAATTGAAAGGGGGGTATTATCATTCCAGGCTGTGACATCTCCTAAATAGGTAGGCAATCCATCGGGATACATTTTGGCATCAGGTACCACCAGCAACATGTAACCGGCCGGGTAGAGCCCCTCGAAAAGATAGCCCCCTGATTCGTTCAGCATAATTGAATCCACAACCGGATATGCTCCTGACCAGGAGGTTTTATATGCCTTGACAAGACCGGGGTAAACGGGTGCTCCAGACCGATCCCTCACTGTACCCCCCAGTGCATTGTCTACATCCAGTGCCACAAGCATCACCGAGTAGATATCTTTCGAGGTGATCTCACTGCCTCCTATAAGCATTGGGTCTGCAACTGATTTGTAGGTGGTAGAGAACACCTCTCCATCCCTTAACACCTCAAGGTCATAACCATACAGGCTATAACCGGGGACCTTAAGGTATGCCGTGTTTTCCCAGAGCGGATTTCCATCATAATCGAGTCCCAGGTGGAAAACAAGTCGGGATCCCGCCACAGAAACGGGATCCAGGCCATCAAAATGGATCGCCTCTTGTGCATCTCCCATCAGGGTAAGGTTCCCGCTGGCATCCACATCAAAGCCTCTAATGCCGCTAATAAAATTGGAGGAGAGTGCATAACCCCACTGCTCCTCCCCGGACGCCATATCCAGTGCGGTCACAAAGATTCCCTCGGGAAGCTCCCTGGTCATCACCTCTCCTGACAGCATGAAGTTATCGCCCTCAAATTGCCCAGTGATGTAGAGAAGATCATCATTCCACATGGTTGCATCCCCGTAGTAGGATGACTCCACGTAATATGGAACCGCAGAGTGGATCGCATGGATCCAGGCTACCTTCCCATCGGGTGTAATTCGCAAGGCCATCGGACTGTATATATCCATACCATTCTCAACGACAACTTCAGTAGCACCCAGGCTGAAATAACCGGTGGTGGTGGTTCCTGTCAGCACCACATCCCCACTCTGCATGGCCATTCCTTTATCAAAACGATCCCCATAATCCCCTCCTTTAAAGGTACCTTCCTGGCCCCAAACTTTCTTCATACCACCATCCAGTTTGTAAGCAAAAGCCCCAATACTAGCCATCCCCATACTCGGCAGAATATCACCTGCAATGACAGGGGTCCGGTCTCCTTCATAGGTTCCGGCAACCACTACATTTCCAAATCCATCCGGCACCAGGGTGATGTTGCTGTAACGACCGTATTCTGTTCCCCCAAGATCATCAAATCCTGCTGTAAATACAGCTACAATATCCAGGTTCCGGTTAAATTTCAGCACATAGAAGTAGTCTTGCCATTCCTCGCCAATCACGCCATATCCTGCAACATTGAACGGCTGGTATGAGGTTCCTGCCAGGTAGATATCACCTGTTTGTTGATCCATTGCCGACTGTGAGTAGGGATAGAGTGAAGGTCCCAGGTCCCACACCGGGACCAAATTCATAATCTGGCACTGGTCGTTATATTGGGCCAGGAACTCCATCCTGTTGGCATTATTGATGGGGTATACCTTCCCATCGGCCTCCACATCTGTATTTCCACCACCCACAATGGTCATTCCTCCATTGTAGGAAAAAGCACCAATGGCTGAACTTGTCCCACGAATATAATTGGAAGAGAGCGGGTTGCCATGCTCATCATATTTAATGAAATAGATGTTGGCGAAATCGTTATACACCTCAGGCAACATGGGATGGTTTACAATTCTGCCACTGGCACCTCCAACCCAATAAAAACTATTGGGTCCTGACTGTACGAACTGGTGGTTTGATGGAAATCCGTCCATGCCGATCACATCGGAATTGCCGGTTACCAGTTGTGGACTCGTTGCAGGTATTTGTCCTGAAGAGGCAGCTGCAAAGGCCACGACGAAAATGAAAGTAAAAAAGTGCTTCATGATATGTTGTTTTAACTATTTCATCTTGGTGACTGGTGATTAGTGACAGGTGATTAATGTTTAATGACTATTTATCTCTTTATATACTTGGCCACCCGTTTTTCGTCAGTCCCCTCTATTTCTATAAAATACAACCCGTCTTGCAATCCTGAAACATCCATCCGGAAGAGTCCGCCCGTTGAGAGCGCTTCTCTTGAATCAACCTGTTTACCTACCGTGTTGTAAATCCGGATTCGGTAGTCCCCCGTCACCGGAAGATCAACATACAACAGTCCGTTGCCCGGGTTTGGAAAGATCCTCATCTGCTCCACAGGAGGCGGATCCACCGTCATATGTTCCGTTGTATTGATCCCATCCATGGTCACAACAAAATCGAGTCCCGAAATACTTGTTGCACTGTCCACGACCTCCACATCATAGGTTTGGATCATCGGAAGTCCAGGTACATCCACATGCAGGTAGTATTCTCCTGCCATAACCATACCGAAGTAGAAGTCTCCCTGATCGTTCGTCTCCCTGTAATCGGTCACACCATCTGATTGTGTCGATTTCTTAACAGATTTTTTTACTAAGAGGATGGACGCTTTTTTATAGGGTTTACCCTTTGTTCCTTTGGCACCCTTTGCCTCTTCATTATAACTTACATTCCCTGACAACTCTCCACCTAAAAAGCTTCGGGGTGGATCCAGCCTGATCGCAATATTCAGGAGCGTGTCTCTGGTATCACTCTTCACATCGATAAAATGTGCCATACTCCATAACATGACCCCGCCGGCATATGTGGGTAACCACATGGAATTCTTTTCCCTATCGGGCCAGACCTGGAATGTATATGTTGCCGGGGCGAGCCCCTGAAAAAGATAGCCTCCTGATGAATCAAGTTGGGCTGAATCCACAACCGGGTAGGCACCTGATTCCGTTAACATAAAGGCCTTCACATAACCGGAATAGACAATTCCCATATCCTGGTCTGTCACCGTGCCTCCCACTGCATTGTCCGGATCCTGTGCAAATGCTACCACTATCATCAATACCAAAAAGAGAGAGGTGAAAATCTGTTTCATGCAGTCTTAAGTTGAAATTAATCCTTATGGTTATAACGTATGCCCATTACCAGGATATCATCGATCTGCTCTATCCCCCCCATCCACGACTTTAATTCTATCTCCAGGCGGGTCTCCTGCTTATCCATGGTATCCTTACTGATCTCCAGAAGGAGTTTTTTAAAGGGCCTCGCTTTATATTTCCCCCCTTTGGGTCCCCCGAACTGATCGGGAAACCCGTCAGAGAAGAGGTAGATCATATCATCAGGTCTGAGTTCTATCTTATGACTGGTATATGGCAACTCCTCGCCCTCGTGCTTGCCAATGGGCATTTTATCACCTTTATACTCTATCAACTCGCCATCTCTGACAAGAAGCAGCGGATTATATGCACCTGAAAAATCCATGATGCCAAGCTTCTTATCGATCACTATCAGCGAAAGGTCCATGCCGTCACGGGCCTGGATATCGCGGTGCGACAAGGCATTTATTATGTAGATTCGCAACCGGTCCAGGATCTCACCTGCTTTCAGTATCTCATCTTTGTTGACAATCTCATTTAAGAAGGTGAGCCCCAGCATGCTCATGAAAGCCCCCGGAACACCGTGTCCGGTACAGTCTGCCGCGCAAACAATGATCCGGTCACTCTTCTCTTCAACCCAGTAGAAATCGCCGCTGACAATATCCCTTGGTTTAAAGAGAATAAAGTGTTCCGGCAACGCTTTCTCAAGGGAGAGCTTCCCCGGCAGCACTGCATTCTGAATGTGCTTTGCATAATGAATACTGTCTGTAATCTCCCGGTTTTTGACAGTGATCTCGTCTCTCTGGGTCTCGATCTCCTCCTTCTGCTCCTCGATCTCCCGGGTCCGTACCTTCACCTTGGTCTCAAGGATCCTCTTCTCCCTGACCAGCTGGCGCTCCCGGTATTTTATAATACCGTAAATAAGTGATAGCCCGGCCAGCAGCTCAAAAATGATAAACCAGACGGTTTTCCAGAAGGGCAGTTTGATGGTGAATGCGAAACTGGCCTCCTCACTTGCAACCCCGTCAAGGTTGTAGGCCTTTACCCTGAAGAGATAATCTCCGTTTGCAAGGTTGGTATAGGAGACCTTCCGGTCGTTCCCTGGAAGCGACCACTCCTCATCATACCCCTCCAGGTAGTAAGAGAAGCTGTTTTGTGCCGGGATGGTGGTATGGATCCCGGTAAAGCTGAAGACCAGGGAGTTCCTGTTGTAGGGAAATACCGGTATCCTCTCTGTACCTTCTGCGCCAACACGGTGCTTAACACTGTCCACATCAGGAGAAAACAGAATTATATCAGGTGGAATAGGATTCTTAATATCATAATCAGGCATGTAGTGGACCAGTCCCGAAACGGTGCCCATCCAAAGGTCCTTACCGCTCCCCCTGGTTACTGCACCACGAAAAGTTTCAAGGGGATAGAATCCATCCTCAACACCATAATATTTTGTTGCCCCGGTCACCACATTGTACCTGTATAACCCCTTTTCGGTTCCCAGCCACAGCAGCGTACTGTCGCTAAACTCCAGGAAATAGACCACATTGGAGGTAAGACCCTCCTCTTTACCAAATTTTGTGATCACTGCATCTTCAAAACCGGTTATCCGGGAGAGCCCCAGGTCCGTGGCCACCCAGATATTTCCTCTCCAGTCACTTACAATGTCATTGCAGACATCAGATGAGAGGCTATCCGATGTGGAATAGCGGGCCTTATGATCACCGTCCTTGTTAAAAACAGAGACCCCATCCTCGGTGGCACAATAGATTCGCTCCTCCACCTGGACCATTGAATTTACCAGGTGACCAGCC
>JBDLIQ010000033.1:0-32402 GCA_039714775.1 Bacteroidota bacterium | reverse complement strand
GAAAAAAGGCGACAAAGCCCTGAAAGAGACCCAGGTCTCCATCGCCTCCTACCTGGGCGATAAGTAGCAGAGAAGCCCTTTTACCGGGGACTTTTAACTAAAAAAAAGAGATTCACCACTGAATCTCTTTTTTTTGTACCTCCAGCCTGAACCCATGCGAAATTCTGGAATTAGTTGTTAATCCATTAATTGTAACATCCGGGCACTGTTTTAAAAAGCTTTGCAGGCAATTTGGCCAGGTGTTCATCTGTAAAGCAATAAATATTGTCGTGCTCGGGAAAGTCCTGTATATCCTTAATCTCAATTAGCTTAGATACCCTTGCTTTACCAGCAAGAGATTTGAATATTCGATAATTGGTTAACTCTTTTAAGAAGTTATAAAGCGGTGATGTACTCTCCCCAAATGTATTGGCTCTGGTGGAAGAGAACTCAACAATTAATACCGGGGGTACTTTAGTTTCTGAAATAAATGCCTTTGCTCCGGTTAAAACTTCCAATTCATATCCCTCTACATCTATCTTTATTAATTCAATTTGCTGTTCGGATTTAAAATATTCGGAGAAAGTAATCTCTTCAATATCATAGCTTTCAGTTGGGTTTAGGGGTTTAATTAATGAAGCACCACCCCTGTTAATATCCCATTGGTCATAAATTTTACCCCTCCTGGCTTCACTGCTTAAAGCAACTCCTTCCACCTTAATACTTTCAACTCTATTCAGGGTGATATTTTCTTCAAGTATTTTCCTTGTGTTTGGATTGGGCTCGAATGCAACAACACTTCCCTGTTTCCCAACGATCATTCCGGCATAAATGGACATTAATCCGATATTTGCTCCCACATCTACAAACAGATCACCTTCTTTAAGAATTTTTCCAATGATATCTAACGTGCCTTTCTCATAGGTACCACTATAATAGAGTGATCTTTCCACTCCATTGTCAACTACCGGATCGATTTTCAACCTGAAACCATAAATCGTATCAATCACTATTTCACCTGTTGGTTTTGGGATAATCCATTGAGAAAGATAATGGGATACCCTGCCAGACCCTTTTATTTTCCAATCTGCTATCGAAGATATTAATTTCCTTTTGGTTAAACGCACCTGATTTTATCGTTTAAGAAGAGTGACTACGCATTTGTACATAATGCCTGTGTTGAATTCAAATATATACTATTTGATTTAAAAATTCAGCTACCCTGTTTAGCGTAACTATGCGTTTCATTTTGTAATTTGCCCAGATGCTGGATCGTTTTAACGAATATATCGACAAACAGGGACTGTGCGGGTTCGGGGAGCGGGTGCTCCTGGCGGTGAGCGGGGGTGTGGATTCGGTGGTGATGGCCCACCTCTTTGCAGAGGCCGGTTATGATTGTGCCATTGCCCACTGCAATTTTCAGCTGCGGGGCGTCGAATCCGATACCGATGAGATCTTTGTAAGGGAGCTGGCTGCACGTCTCGAGATGCCGGTCTATGTGAAGCACTGTGATGTGGAACAGGAGATGGAGGAGAAGGGGGGCTCTGTGCAGATGGCGGCCAGGGAGCTGCGTTATGACTGGTTTGAGGAGCTGGAGAAAGAGCACGCTTTTGATTCGGTAGCTACTGCCCACAACCTGAATGATTCGGTGGAGACCTGCTTTTTGAACCTGGCACGGGGGACCGGGATCAGGGGGCTTACAGGGATTCCCCCGCGGAACGGGAGGGTGATCAGGCCTGTTCTGTTTGCATCACGGAGAGAGATTGAGAGGTTTGCTTCGGAAAACAGGTTAAACTTCAGGGAGGACCTGAGCAACCTGGAGACCAAATACCAGCGGAACAAGATCCGCCATGATGTGATCCCCTCTTTGGAGCAGATCAACCCGGGGTTTATCGATACAATGGCCGGGAATATGCTGAGGATGGAGGAGGTTGGCCAGGTAATGGAGCAGGCGGTAGAGCGGGTCCGGAACGAAATATTTGAAACAGACAGAGAGAAAACAGATATAGATATTGCACGGCTTAAAGCGCTTGTGCCTCTAAACACCTGGTTGTATGAACTCTTCTCCCCCTTCGGATTTACCCGTTCCCAGTGCGAAGGGATCGGGCAGATCCTGGATGCCGATCCCGGGCGGCGCTCCATCTCCCCAACACACCAGCTGTTCAAGGACCGGGAACGGCTGATCCTGGTGGAGTCAAGCAGTGCATCCTTTGAAAGGCACTACCTGGACAGTCCGGAAAAGCCCTCCTCCCTCCCCTTCTCCATGGATGTGGAGGTGGTGAAGCGGGACGAACTGAAAAAGATCCCCTCCGATGCGGATATCGCCTGCCTCGATTTTGATGAGATCAGCTTCCCGCTCACTATAAGGCACTGGTTGCACGGGGACTATTTCTATCCACTGGGCATGGACCAGATCAAAAAGCTGAGTGATTTTTTTGTAGATGAGAAGGTACCGGTCCCGGAGAAGGATTCCACCTGGATACTCGCCTCAGGAAAAAAAATTGTTTGGATCATGGGGCGCCGGATCGACCACCGGTTCAGAATCACCCGGCAGACAAAGCGTGTGCTTCTGTTAAGACTTCAGCCCGATGTTGCTCCTTAACTGATTGAAGAATCCCTTCAGCTGCTCCTTGTCGCGTGACTTAATCATTCCGATCAGTGACTCCAGTTGTTCATTGATCCTCTCCACCTGGCCCAGACTGTGCGGGCTTAACAGGATCTCAGTCAGAAGATAGTCATCTTCCGAAAGCAACCCTTTCGCAATGCTGTTGTGTTTGGTAAAGGTGGTACCCGGTGCATCCTGTTCTTTCATGCAGGCGGCAAAGACCATGGTGGAAGAGAAGGGAATGGAGAGTGAGTAGGCGATGGTTTCATCGTGTTCACTAAAGGTGTACTCGTGGATCCTGATCTTCAGACTGCTGAAAAACTCCCTGAAAAACGCTTTGCCCTCCTCATCCGATTCGCTGATGATGATGGCATTTTGATCCTGCAGGTCTTTCACATTACCAAAAGTGGGTCCAAACATGGGGTGTGTGGAGACAAAACGCCTGCCCAGCTTTTTGTAGTAGTCGTCCAGGCCGCTCTTCACCGAGGTGATATCGGCAATGATGCACTCCTTCGGCAGGTAGGAGTTGATCTCATCGAAAACAGCGATGGTCTTCTCCAGGCTCACCGCATTGATCACCATGTCGGGTCTGAAATCGAGAATCTCCTCAAGGTAGAGGAACTTCCTGGAGTTAAAGAAATACTTCAGTTTGTTTCGGTCGGTGTCAAAAATTCCCACCTCATAGTCAAGGCAGAGCGACTCTACCAGCCATGAGCCCATGTTCCCGGCTCCGATAATTGCAATGCGCATTGTATATATTCTTAATGATTGGTTGAAAGATAACTACTTGTTTTTCTGTATACTGTCAATCTGTTGTGCCTGCATCATCAGGTCGGCCATCACAATAGCAGCAACAGCCTCAACAACCACCGGCACCCTCAGTGCAATACAGGTATCGTGCCTCCCCTCCACTTCAAGCGGCTCCATGTTGCCCGAACGCATGTTCATGGTCCGCTGCACCTGGTGGGTGCTGGAGGTGGGCTTAACGGCTACCCTGAAGAGGATCTGATTGCCGTTGGTGATTCCCCCGTTAATCCCTCCTGCATGGTTGGTTTCCGTGGTGCCACCGGTGGAGATAAAATTATCGTTGTGCTCACTTCCGGTCATTTTTGCGGCCTGAAATCCGGCTCCGAATTCAATGCCTTTGATGGCGGGAATGCTGAATACCATGTGGCTTATCAGCGCCTCAACCGAATCAAAGAAGGGTTCACCCAGGGCTACGGGCACCTTGTCTATCCGGCACTCTACAATGCCTCCAATGGAATCCTTCGCCTCAACGGCCCGGTCAATGGCAGCCTCGATATCTTTGCTGTCCCCTGCCTCGGTCAGTGTCGCAGTGACCTCCACAGGATCGATCATCTTTTTTGCAATCACCCCTGCTGCCACCAGTCCCAGTGTCAGCCGGCCCGAAAAGTGTCCGCCACCCCGATAATCCTGGTAACCGCCAAACTTCTGCTGTGCTGTAAAATCGGCATGTCCCGGACGCGGTGTGTCGACCAGGTTGGAGTAATCCCCTGAACGGGTATTGGCATTCTCAAACATGATCATGACCGGGGCTCCGGTGGTGTGGCCGTTAAACAGACCGCTCATGATCTTTGGAGTGTCATCCTCCCTGCGGGGTGTGGTTCCTTTGGCTCCACTCTTCCGCCTTGAGAAATCAAGGTTGAAGTCAGCCTCTTTTACCGGGATTCCCGCAGGGCAGCCATCAATCACAATTCCGACAGAGGCTCCGTGGGATTCTCCGAAAATACTTATCCTGAATAATTTACCAAATGTGTTCATGATGCATCAATCACTTTATAAATGGCTATTAGTTGTTCCGCATCCAGTTGTCCGGGTGCAGTCTCATTCCCCTCCCCCGGAGAGGCAAAGGTAAACTCTGCACCCAGGTAGGGTCCCACCACCCGGGTTATGCGTCCATCTGCTCCCATGCCGAGAACCACCTTTCGGCCCGGCAGGCTGTAGAGGGAGAGGAGGTTGATCACATCCTCCTTACTATGCACCTGCGTGGCAATTTTTGCTATGGCCCCTCCCCTTTCAAAACACTGCTCCAGTTTGTTCCCAAGTATTTTACGACCGGGTGTCTCCTCAAAGTCGTGGTGGGAGATGATCACCTTGCACCCGTGACGGTCAGCTGCTTCAAGAAGCGGCCCGGTGAATTCATCAGGAGATTCCAGTTCAAGATCCACATAGGTGGCCCCCAGCGCAATGGCGTCGCTAAGCAGAACAATCCGCTCCTGATCATTATAACTCCCCGGGCGGCAGGTGACCACGGTTTCTATCCCTTCCGGAATGACCGGAAAAAGCTCCTCCGGCCGGCTCCTTAACAGATCGAGTCTGAGCTCCAGCAGCCGGGTACCCATTGCCACCGTGGGGGCAATTTGTGAAGGATCGCCTATGCTAACACAGATCATGGAGCATTGATTTTAGTTCCCGAAGGGGGATGGGACGGACAACCCCGTTACCCAGGCCATCGAGCAACACGAAGTGAATCTGCTCCCCGCTCTTTTTCTTGTCTTTTCGAATGTTCTCAAAGATCACCTCCGGATCCAGGGAGAGCTCCACCGGAAGTCCGGCACCGGAAAGCAGCTTTTCTATGAATAGGGCCTCTTCCGGCTTAAGCATCCCCAGGTTCACAGATAGCCTGGCAGCCAGAACCATCCCAAGAGAGACAGCCTCACCGTGCAGCATCCCGCGATCACGTTCGATGGCATGACCGATGGTGTGTCCGAAATTGAGCAACCTTCTGGCGCCCGCCTCCTTTTCGTCGCTCTCCACCACCTTCACTTTTGCCTTTACAGAGGTGGCTACCACCCTCTCCAGCACATCCAAATCCTGGCTAATCACTCCACTCATCTGCTCCTCCAGGTAGTAGAGGAACCCTTTGTCCATAATGGCACCGTACTTGATCACCTCGGCTATGCCGGAGATGTACTCTTTTGGCGCAAGGGTATGAAGAAGCGAGAGGTCGCACCATACAAAGCGGGGCTGCCTGATGGTTCCGATCATGTTCTTGTAGCCCTCCAGGTTGACCCCGTTCTTCCCCCCGATGCTGGCATCCACCTGACCAAGCAGTGTGGTGGAGATAAATCCGAACGGCACCTCCCTCAGGTAGGTGGCAGCAACAAAACCTGCCACATCGGTAGCCAGTCCCCCGCCCACGCCCACCAGCAGTGAGGAGCGATCTGCCTCCATGCGCACCAGCTCCCGGTAAAGATGTTCGACCGTTTGCAATGTTTTGTGCTTCTCCCCCGCAGGGATGGTCAGGCATGGATAGGGATTGAAAAGCTCCCTGTACAGGCCCATTACGTTTTCATCCACCAGCAGGATAGCTCCCGGGGCCAGTTCCCGAAGGGCTGCTGTAAGGCTCTCTCCCACAGAAATGGCTGTCTTCCCGGACGGGGTGGTCAGGTTGATTGCTTGCATCGGTTACTCCTTATTCATGATAGCGGTCTGGTGGTTGATCGACTCCTGGTGAATCGAACGGAACAATTTGATCATAAACTCCTCACTGAGCCCTTTCCTGTGCCCCAGCTGCAACCTGTTCTTCAGCATATCATCCCACCGTCCGGTCTGAAGGATGGTGATGTTGTTCTCTTTCTTATATGCACCGATCTTTTCAGACACCTGCATCCGATCCTCCAGGAGGTTAATGATCCTGTCATCCAGTTTATCGATCTCATCCCGAAGTACGGCCAGTGAAAGCATCAGGTCATCCCTCACCTCGGGATCCCTGAGAATCAACCGGTCAATAATCTCTTTCAATCCGTCGGGAGTCACCTGCTGACTGGCATCACTGAGGGCTTTGTCCGGATTGCAATGGGTCTCAATAATCAGTCCGTCGAAATTCAGGTCCATCGCCTTCTGTGAGATATCCTGGAGGAAATCCCTGTTTCCGCAGATGTGGCTCGGGTCGGTAATAATGGGCATCTCCGGAATCCTGCGGCGCAATTCGATGGGCACCTGCCACGTGGGCACGTTCCTGTAGAGGGTCTTATCGTAGCTTGAGAAGCCCCGGTGTATAGCAGCCATCTGCCTGATCCCTGCATTGTTGATCCTTTCAATGGCCCCGATCCACAGGTCCACATCGGGATTGATGGGATTCTTTACCATCACAGGGATGTTCACTCCCCGCAAACTGTCAGCGATGTCCTGCACCGCAAAAGGGTTGGCCGAGGTCCGTGCCCCGATCCAGATGATATCAATCCCGCTCTTCAGCGCTTCATACACATGTTTCACATTGGCCACCTCGGTGGATACCAGCATACCGGTCTCCTTTTTCACCCGCTGCAACCATTTGAGTCCCTCCGGCCCCACCCCCTCAAATGCATTGGGCCTGGTCCTGGGCTTCCAGATCCCGGCCCTGAATATCTTGATCCCCATGGCAGCCAGGGGAATTGCTGTATTCATTACCTGCTCTTCGGTTTCAGCACTGCAGGGGCCCGCCATCATGATGGGTTTTGAGAAAACATCTCCCTCAAATGACAGCGGTTCCAATTCGACATTCACAACCATAACTACAATTTATTCAATTACAGAATCTCCTTTCTTATACTCCCCCAGAATCCCCAGTGACGGTGTAAAGGGGCTGATGGCTTCAAGTGATCTCTTATACATCTCATAATCATTGATCTCTACATCCACATAGAAGATATACTCCCAGTCTTTCCCCGGAATGGGCATCGACTGAATCTTGGCAAGGTTGATCTCATAATACGAGAGAATGGAGAGGATCTTGGAGAGTGAACCGAACTTGTGTGCAACTGTAAAAAAGACAGAAGCTTTGTTCACCTCTTCCGGAGAAATGTTGGTCCCGTTCTCGGAGAGAATCAGGAACCTGGTATAGTTCTTCTTGTTGGTCTCGATGCTTTCGGCCAGGATATTCAGTCCATATTTGTCCGCAGCCAGTTTACTCGATATGGCACCCGTATCCATCACCCCCTGTTCTGCAATCTCCTTAGCACTCAAGGCGGTATCGATACTCTCGATCAACCTGATCTCAGGGTGGGAATCGAAGTAGTCCTGGCACTGAAGTATGGCCATGGGGTGCGAGTAGACCTCTTTAAGCTGCCCAAGCTTCACGCCAGGCATGGCAACCAGGTTCTGTTTGATCCTCAGGTAGATCTCCCCAATGATGTGCATGCTTGTATTGATAAGCAGGTTGTAGTTGGGAATAATGCTGCCGGCCAGTGAGTTCTCAATGGCCATGATCCCGAAGTCCGATTTCCTGTCCTTAAGGGAAGATACCATATCCCTGAAAGTGTTCCTGGGCAGGATCTCGATCACCTCATCTTTGAAAAAATGGTGTGCAGCGATCTCATGAAACGCTCCGTATCCACCCTGTATTGCTATTGTCTTTGCCATTGCCATAAAACAAAAAACCCGACCTGAAGCCGGGTACCATCATAATATATCTAACCCGACCAGCTATCTACCAGTATAAAAATAGAAGTAATATGCAGTGAAACTACGGGCCATTATTTACAATTCACGGTGTAAACCTAGACAATTATAACCAAAAAACCAAGGCTCATTACATATTGTAAGTGATCTGGCCAAATAGCAATCTTTTGTTAATATTGTTGTCATGAAAAGGAAGGAGCGGTTTGAGAAGGTGATTGCCCATTTCAAAGAGGCCATGCCGGTGGCTGAGACCGAACTGGATTATACAAATCCGTATGAACTCCTGGTGGCCGTGATCCTCTCGGCCCAGTGTACCGACAAGCGGGTAAATGTGATCACCCCGGGGGTTTACAAACGGTATCCGGATGCTTTTTCGCTGGCTAAGGCGGAGCATGAGCATATCTTTGAGCTTATCAAAAGCTGCTCCTACCCCAACAACAAAACAAAGCACCTTTCGGGGATGGCCCGGGTGCTTGTTGAGAGGTTTGATGGGGTGGTTCCCGAGACCATGGAGGAGCTCAGGGTGCTTCCCGGTGTAGGCCGCAAGACCGCCAATGTGATCCTTTCAGTTGTTTTCAACAAGCCGGCCATGGCTGTGGATACACATGTTTTCAGGGTGGCGGCAAGGATCGGTCTGACCACCGGGGCCAGGAATCCGTACGAAACTGAGATACAGCTGGTCAGGCACATTCCTGAAGAGGAGATCCCCCGGGCCCATCACTGGTTGATCCTTCATGGCCGGTATGTCTGCAGCGCCAGGAAACCCTCCTGCGACAGCTGCGGGATCAGTCACCTTTGCAGGCACGTTGAAAAGAGAAGAAAAAGTTAGCAATCCTTTTGTTACATTTGTTTTTTACGTAATGAAGCTGCAATGAGGAGTATCGCAACAAAACTGATCCTGTTCACCCTTCTGCTTGCCGGAATCTCTGCCTCAACCCCCTCCATCGATTTCAGGACCGGAAGGCACAACAATGTATGCAAGGAGTTGAAGAATGATATCCTGATCTATTTTGTCTTCATCGATACACGCTCCACCGCCCCCTGGTCCGAATTTGATATCCTGACCACCATCGACTCCATACAGGTGGCCTCCCGCTGGCTGGTAAAACAGGCAGATGCGCATGATATTCCATTGAAAATCAAGACCGACTATTATATAGGTGATGATTTCTCCACCATTGAGAGAAATCTTCCCGGGAAAACCGTGAATGAGGTAATTGAGAAAAAAAACCTTATTGACGGCATAAAATCACTGAGTCGCTGGGGGGATTACATTGCAAAGATTATTGGAGAATCGGTATATATTACGGAGAAAGACGGAATTCCCATACAGAAAGCTCCCGCCAATAAGGAGCGGTTGATTGCCTTCCTTAGGGATGAGTACCAGGTGGAGAGTGTAGCCATGTTGTTGCTGGTGAACAACTACTTCAGGTCCGATATATCCCTTGCTGTCAACTCTCTGCACGACGATGATGTTGAGTTTTCAGTGGTCAGCTACAAATACCCCTCCGAAATAGTTCACAACCTCCTCCACCTGTACGGTGCAGCCGATCTTCATGAGACCCATTTCCGCAGGAGCAGGAAGAATCTGAAACTGGCCGGCAGGGATTTCCCTGATGATATCATGACTGATGTCTATGCAAGATCGCTCGAAACGCTTGAAATTGGGGGATATACGCAGTATATGATAGGGTGGAAAGATGATATGAAGAATCAATACGAACCTTTAATGACCGAACGGTTTACCCTTTTTAAATAGAAAAAAAGTGTTATTTTTACTTCAAACAGTGATCCTATTAACTCATACGTGATAAACCAGTCAACCCATGAACCGAAACTTGTTATTATCCGGTAAATTCTTCCTTCTCCTGTTTCTCTCTCTCGGTCTGCTGTTAACAGGCTGCAACAGGGGAACAAAAACAGCAGGAGAAGGATCGGGAGAGTTTGAAGCCTCCGGCACTTTGGATGCAGAGACCCAGGAGCAACTGAATACCGCAAAGCGGATCTTCTATTCACTGCCCTCCCCGCTTGAAACTGCCATGCTGATTAAGAATGCAGGGGCTGTCTACAATGAGGAGCTCCTGAACCCCACTGGAAACACATCCATCTATATTACCTCAAAGAGCAAAGCCCTCAACCTGGGCATTTACTCAACAGATCTGAGTTATGCCAGCCTGTTTGACCAGACCCAGGCAACCCTGGACTATATTGGTGCAGCCAAGGAGATGGCCGATGGTTTGAACATTCTGGATGCCATTGATGAAGAGACCATCACACTACTTGAGGAGAATGTCAATAACCGGGAGATGATCATCGATATCATTTCAGAGACACTGATGAATTCCAGTTCATTCCTCAAAGAGAATGGTCTGGAAGCCACCGCTTCGGTTGTCCTTGTCGGAGGATGGATGGAGGGACTCTTTATCGCCACCAGCCTGGTTAACGAAAAGAAAATGAAAGGGAATAAGCTGGTTGAACGCATTGTTGATCAGAAACTCTCCATCGACATCATGATTAACCTCCTTAAGCAAACCCCTGAAGATGAGGATGCCATGGCTGTTCTTGAAGATGTTAATTCACTTAAGGTAATCTTTGATAAGATCACAATCAACCAGGGGCAGGTTACCGCTGTTGAAGATCCGGAGACCAATGTGACCACCCTGAAATCGGAATCATCCATTAAGATTTCGCGTGATGTTTTCATTGAACTTAAAACAAAAGTTGCCGATATCCGTAATAGCTATATATCATAAACCCTACAAACAATGACTAAAAAGGGCATTCTATTATTCACCCTGTTGGTTGGTATGCTTTCATTACCTGCTGCACTGAACGCACAATGCAAGCAATTTGCCAAAAACACCTGTAAACCGGGCCTTAGTCCCTATCAGCATGATGGAAATTACGATGCTGCGGCACTGTTGGTGGAAGGAGAGCAGGCAGACATGTACCGTGTTCTCCATGCCGATGTAAATTACAGGATTGGTGTGTGTTCTTCTGGAAATCTCCCCACCATCCAATTCAGGGTAGAGGATGTCAGGGACAATTACAAAGTAATTTATGATAACAGCGAACACGATTTCGATTGGAAATGGGATGTGAAGCTTGAGTCGAGCCGTCAACTGAGGATCGTAATAACGGTCCCCGTGTCGGATGAAAACAGTACATCACCTGAAGAGGGCTGTGTCTCTGTGTTGATTGGTTCAACTGATTTTTAATCCTTTAATGCTTAATTAAATGACTAAGAAAGGTATTCTCTTTATCTCAATAATAGCCGTATTGGTTACATTGCCACTGACACTTCATGGCCAGTGTAAACAGTTTGCCAAGAATACCTGCAAAGCGGGATTATCACCTTTCCAGCATGACGGGAACTATCACGCAGCACTCCTGATTGAAGGTGAAACTGCTGAACTCTACAAAACTTTCTATAGCAACAGGAATTACAGGATCGGTATTTGTGGGGCACCAAACCTCCAAAGAATCGAATTCCATATCGTCGACACAAGAAACGGGAAGGTTCTCTACGATAACAGCAAGGATGACTATGAATGGCGTTGGGATTTCAAGCTTGAATCGAGTCAGCAGCTAAAGATCATCGTGAAAGTTCTGGCCCCTGAAGGCAATGTTGATGAACCGGAAGAGGGTTGTGTCTCCATTATGTTTGGATCAAAAGACGATTAGACAGTGTTTGTCCATAAAGTCCGATGTCTGCGTTATACTCATCTTAAAAACAGTCATTTACAAAAGTAAACTCCCTGGTTTTTAAGTCTTCGCAAGCCTTGACCTCGAACTTTCTGAACCAAACACTTGAATTTATAGACAAATAGACAGCGTGTAATTAAGATCGAGAATAATTAAGCTTAATGAGATTGCCTGCGAAAGCAGACAGTCTTTTTTTATATATATTTAGCAATTGTTATTCCATTAACACTATGTTGTCTTTTTGAATTTTCTTTGTTATCATATTGGAGCAATACAATTATTACACGATTATCAATCCCTAAAAAAATAGAAAAACTATGGATCACGGACCAGCAGTAGAACTTGGTGTAGATCATGCTAAGAAAAGAAAAACAAGACTTGGCGTATGGCTGTTCATTCTTTATACCATTGTATATGGAGTATTTGTAGCCATTGGTGTAACCAATTATGAAGCCATGAGCAAATTAATTATTGGAGATCTCAACCTTGCTGTAACATACGGCTTTGGCTTAATTATTTTTGCCATTCTTTTAGGGCTGTTTTACAATTTGAGATGTACTAAGATTGAAAAAGAAATGAATAAGGAGGATTAAGAGATGATTTACGGAGTATCATATTTAGCAATTGCATTGTTCGTCGTTTTTGTATTGATTGTACTGGGTTTGTCATTCTACTTTGCCAGAAAAACCAAATCTGCCAGCAGCTATTTTGCTGCCGGAGGTACAATACACTGGGCTGTAAATGGAATAGCCTTTGCAGGTGATTATCTTTCCGCAGCCTCTTTTCTGGGTATTTGCGGGATGATTGCTTTTGTGGGCTATGATGGGTTCCTCTATTCAATAGGGTACCTTGCTGGTTGGGTTGTAGCACTCTTCCTTGTTGCCGAACCAATGAAGCGCCTGGGAAAGTATACGTTTACTGATGCCCTGGATTCAAAATTCAACTCTAAAGCCATTCAGCTTACGGCAGCTATTAGCACATTGATTGTCTCAATGTTTTACCTGATCCCTCAGATGGTAGGTGCCGGCACCCTTGTGGAACCACTGCTTGGGCTTGACCACTGGGTTGGGGTTGTTATTGTAGGCGCTGTGGTGATTTTTATAGTTGCAACGGCTGGCATGACATCGACAACATACGTTCAATTTATAAAAGGGGGGTTACTGATCATCTTTTCTACACTTCTTGCCATTTATATTTTTAATAACGGGTTAAACCTTAATCCCGAAACTGAAAATCAAGAGTTTCATCAGCCTTTGACACTAACAGCCGAAAATATGCAGGGCTTTACTTTGGTTTCCAGTATTGATGTTAAAGATGTTTCGTTGGTAAAAATGGAAAAAGATGGCATTTATCGCTGGTTTACTAAAGAGGGGGATAATTTCGAGGAGGCATTGTCTCTTACAAAAACAGCTGATGGAAGAAAACTTTACAATGGTGCTCAAAAAGCAGAGGGAGCGTTCTTCCAGGTAGGTAACATGGTTGAAATTATTAAGGACGGAGAGGCAGTTGAATCAACCGGAAGGGTACGCCCTTTGGAATTTTTAAGCATCATTAATTCAAGCAAAATTGCACGATATGTAAAGGTTTTATTTGATGATGGTAATAATGAAGTAACTGCCTATGTCAAGAGAGTAACCCCCGGCAAAGAGATGCTAATTCCCGGGTTGAAATTTAAGATTGGAAAGGGTGCTACGCCGTTATCAAAATTGAATTTCATATCTCTGATGCTTGCCCTGTTCCTTGGTACAGCTTCATTACCCCATATCCTTATCCGTTATTATACGGTCCCCAGTCAACGCGATGCCAGGAAATCTACAATTGTTGCAATTGCTGCCATTGGGTTCTTCTATGTTTTGACCATGTTTATGGGATTGGGTGCCGCAACGAGTGGTGTATTAAACATGGAGGATGGGAATATGTCTGCCCCACTCTTAGCCAAGGCTTTTGGTGTTGGACTATTTGCAATTATATCAGCTATAGCTTTTGCTACCATCCTGGGAACTGTTAGTGGCCTTATTGTTGCTTCATCCGGTGCTATTGCCCACGATCTGGTTGACAGGTTTATGGGTAAACAGCTTTCTGATAAAGAGAAGGTGAGGGCAGGGAAAATTGCAGCATTTTGCGTGGGTATTGTGGCTATTGTTCTGGGAATAATATTTAAAGGAATGAATGTCTCTTTCCTTGTTGGTTGGGCTTTTGCTGTTGCAGCTTCTGCAAACCTGCCGGCAATATTAATGTTGCTGTTCTGGAAAAAGACGACTGCAAAAGGTATTGCAGCGTCAATTATTGTTGGTATTGTCAGCGCCATTGGTATTATTATAACGGGCCCTTCAATAAGTAAGCAGTTTTTCAGGACTGAGGGATTGCACGGCCTGGATTCACCGGCAATCATCTCCTTTACACTGGCATTGCTAACACTTGTTATTGTATCGTTAGCAACACAGAAGGACAATGATAAGATAGCCGCAAAAGAGCGTACTTGATATAAACGGAATAGATATAAAGTCGTAGAGTATTAAAAAATTTATAGCCGATGAAAAGAGTGACTATTCCCTTGATACTGATCCTGTTGGTTCAGCTATTCTTCTGTCCGGACCTTATGGCACAGGAGGAGGAAGAGAAGAAGACTGAACTTAAAATCTCAGGATTTGTAAAGAATGATTTTTTCTATGATACCAGGCAAACCGTATCGGCCCGTGAAGGTCATTTCCTCTTGTGGCCGGCACCCGTTGACATTGACCAGAACGGTGAGGATATCAATGCAGGGGCCAACTTCAATATGCTGGCCCTGCAGTCCAGGTTAAGCGTTGCGGTAACAGGGCCCGATGCATTCGGGGCGAAGACCTCGGGCCTGATTGAAGGTGATTTTTTTGCCCAGGCCAATGACAACATCGACCTCTTCAGGCTCAGGCACGCCTTTCTGAAGCTGACCTGGGAGCATATGGAGGTGCTGGCGGGCCAGTACTGGAACCCGCTCTTCGTGACCGGAAGTTTCCCGGGAACCGTCTCTTTTAACACAGGCACTCCCCTGCAATCATTTGCACGAAACCCACAAATCAGGGTTTCCTACAATTTGGGCGGATTGAAACTGACTGCTGCAGCCCTCTCCCAGCGCGACTACTCAAGCATTGGTCCCGATGGCGGTGGTTCCCAGTATCTAAGGAACTCTGCAATACCAGATATGCATCTGCAGGCCCAGTATGGCCTTAAAAGTGAGTCGGGAACCGGACTACTGGCCGGTGCAGGGATGGCCTACAAGACCCTTGTTCCGCGTTTGTCCTACACCACCAACCCTCCCATGCCCCGCACTTATAAAGTGGATGAAAAGGTGGGCGGACTCACCCTGATGGCATTTGCAAAGCTGACCGTTAAGCCGGTTACCGCTAAAATTCAGGCACGGTACGGGGAGAACATCTCGGATCTGCTGGCCATCAGTGGATTTGCGGTCAGGGAGATCATCGATCCGGTAACCGGCCTGTCAGAATACACCCCGCTGAAAGGGACAACCTTCTGGGGAGAGGTGCACACCAATGGCAATCCACAGGTTGGAATCTTCGGAGGGATTACCATGAACAACGGGACCAGGGAGGAGATGAGCAGCGTGTTGAATCCCGTTTACGGACGCGCCACCAACATCCGCTCCCTCTTCAGGGTATCCCCCAGGGTGATCTACAATGCAGGAAAAGTGAGACTGGCGCTGGAGCTGGAGTACACTTCGGCAGCATATGGCTCCAATTACGATACATTTTATATTCCGGCTGAGACCACTACAGCCAATAACCTGAGGGGCTTAATGGCAGTATATTATTTCTTTTAGCACTATGCACTGAGTACTGTGCACAGTGCTGAGTACTCTTAACGGTTCAACTTTTCACTCAGGTAATGACCGGTGTGGGAGCCCCTGGAAGGCATCTCTTCCGGTACACCTTCGTAGACAAGCAATCCCCCCTGGTCCCCGCCTTCAGGACCCAGGTCAATGATCCAGTCTGCACACTTGATCACCTCGAGGTTGTGTTCGATTACCAGTACGGTATGTCCCTTTTCGATGAGCGATTCAAAGGAGGCCAGCAGCAGTGAGATATCGTGCATGTGCAGCCCTGTGGTGGGCTCATCAAAGATAAAGAGTACCCTCTCGATATCCGATTCCCTGCTCAGGAAATAGGCCAGCTTGACCCGCTGACTCTCCCCCCCGCTAAGGGTACTGGAGGATTGTCCCAGTTTCACATAGCCCAGTCCAACCTGCTGCAGCGGCTTCAGTTTTTTAACAATTCTCTTCTCCGTGGAGCCATCCGAACCGCCGAAGAATTCGACCGCCTCATTGATGGTCATCTCCAGGATATCAAAGATATTCCTGCTCCTGTATTCCACCTGCAGTATCTCATCTTTAAAGCGTTTGCCATGACAGTTGTCACAGATCAGCCTCACATCGGCCATAAACTGCATCTCCACCTTGATCTCACCCTCACCCTGGCACTCATCACACCTTCCCCCGTCAATATTAAATGAGAAATGCGACGCCTTGTAACCGTTTATCTTTGATGCCTGCTGTGACGCAAACAGCTTCCTGATCTCATCGTATGCCTTCAGGTAGGTGACCGGATTGGAACGGGATGATTTCCCGATGGGGTTCTGATCCACAAACTCCACACGGTCCACCAGGTGAAGGTCACCCTCCAGCAGATCATGTTTTCCCGGCTTCTCCCCGGCACCATTTAGCCGTTTGTTGAGGGCGGGAAACAGGATCGAGCTTACCAGGCTCGATTTTCCGGATCCGCTTACCCCGGTTACAACAGTAAAGAGATTCAGGGGAAACTTCACATCAAATCCTCCCAGGTTATTCTCCCGGGCGCCATTCACCTTCAGGTAGTTGCTCCACGGACGCCTTGTGGCTGGTACCGGAATCTCTTCCAATCCATTCATGTACCTGGAGGTCAGGCTTTTTCCATCCTTCAGCAACGCCTTATGACTCCCCTGGAACACCACCTCGCCCCCATGACGTCCGGCCATTGGCCCCATATCGATCACATGGTCCGCAGCCCGGATAATCTCCTCATCATGCTCCACAACCAGCACTGTATTCCCAAGCTGCTGGAGCTCCCTGAGCACACCGATCAGCTGCTCGGTATCCCTGGAGTGCAGGCCTATGCTGGGTTCGTCAAGGATATAGAGCGACCCCACCAGGCTGCTGCCAAGGGATGTGGCCAGGTTGATTCGCTGACTCTCTCCACCTGAGAGTGTTGATGTAACCCGGTTCAGGGTCAGGTAACCCAGTCCCACGCTTGTCATAAACCTGATCCTTGTGTTGATCTCTTTCAGAAGGCGTCCTGCGATCTCTCTCTCCTTTTTATTTGGTTTCAGGTTTGTAAAAAACTGCTCCAGGTCAACAATGGGAAGCTGCACCACCTCTGTGATCATCTTTCCGCCCACCTTCACGTAGCCTGCCTCTTTCCGAAGGCGGCTCCCCTGGCATTCGGGACAGATGGTTTTTCCGCGATAACGGGAGAGCATCACCCTGTACTGGATCTTATATTTTTTCGATTCAATGTAGTCGAAGAAGCGGTTCAGCCCCTTGAAGTGCTTGTTTCCAGTCCAGAGCAGGCTGCGTTGCTCATCGGTAAGTTTGTAGATCGGTTCATGGATCGGAAAATCAAACTGATCAGCATTCATCACGAGCCGGTCCTTCCATTTTTTCATCTTCTCCCCCCTCCAGCAAACAATGGCATTGTCATAAACGGAGAGCCGTTTGTCGGGAATCACCAGCTCCTGGTCAATCCCCATCACCATTCCATATCCCTCACAGAGCGGGCAGGCCCCCACCGGGTTGTTGAAGCTGAAAAGATGTTCCGACGGCTCCTCAAACTCCACTCCGTCTGCCTCGAAACGGGTCGAAAACTGGTCCATCTTCCCACTCTCCGGATCCCATATCATGCAATGGCCGTGACCGATCTGCAGGGCGGTCTGTACAGAATCGCCAAACCTGGAGAGAGAGTCTGCATCATCCTGTACTACGATCCGGTCCACCACCAGGTTCAGCACCCGGTTTTCGGAAGAGGGCTTGCCTCCCTTCAAATCCTCCAGGGATACAATTTTACCACCCACCTTTGCCCTGGTCATCCCCTGACCCGCATAGATGTCAAGCTGATAATCCACATCCCTGTCAGCCTGCAGACAAACCGTTGAGAGGATCACCAGCCGTCTCCCTGCCTCCTCCTTCATAATATGATCCACCACATCGGTAACCGAATGTCTCTTCACCTCTTTTCCCGACACCGGATCGTATGTGCGGCCTATCCGGGCAAACAGCAACTTGATATAGTCGTAGATCTCAGTTGATGTTCCCACCGTAGAACGGGGATTCCGGGTATTGACCCGCTGTTCGAGTGCAACAGCCGGAGGAATCCCGTGTATAAAATCCACATCAGGCTTATCAATGCGTCCGAGGAATTGCCGTGCATAGGCCGAGAGGCTCTCTACATATCGGCGCTGTCCTTCGGCATAGAGGGTGTCGAAGGCGAGGGAGGATTTCCCCGATCCTGAGAGACCGGTCACCACAACCAGCTGGTCCCGGGGGATCCTGATCTCCACACTCTTCAGGTTATGTACCCTGGCCCCTTTGATATGTATCTCCTGGTCGTTGATTCTGGTATAAAATTTGGATCAAAAATAGCATATTTTGTATTAACAATAATTTTTCATTACTTGCACCTGTAAATCATTAACATCCTGCCTATAGAACACCTCTACGCTTAACCAACAGGAGAAAGCGCTTTGAAAAAGCAAGAATTGAATGACCAGGAATTGGTTCAAGCATATATCAAAGGTGATCAGTCAGCCATTGAAGCATTAATTACAAGGCACCGCGCCAAGGTGTATACTTATATATTGCTTACCATCAAGAATCAGCAGCTGGCTGAGGATCTTTTTCAGGAGACCTTTATTAAGGTGATCCAGTCCCTCAGAGCAGGGAAATACAAGGATAACGGAAGACTCCTTTCGTGGGTGATCCGTATTGCACACAACCTGATCATCGACCATTTCAGAAAAGAGAAACAGATGAACGCTGTTTCCAATGATGATTCGGAAGTGGATCTGTTCAACAGCAAGAGGTTCTCTGACAAGAACATTGAGGAGGTCATTGTAAATAGCCAGATAAAGTCTGAAGTGCGCGTACTGATCAACGAGCTTCCTGCCGACCAGCGCGAGGTGGTGCTGCTCAGGCACTACGGGGAGTTGAGCTTCAAAGAAATTGCCGATCAGACCGGTGTAAGCATCAATACAGCACTGGGCAGAATGCGCTATGCGCTGATCAATCTTCGCAAGATGATCGAGGAGAAGGATCTCTCCCTTACGGTCTATTAAGAGATCCCGGAGCTTTAACTTTTCTTAAAAAAAGTTAAAGTTCGTTACACACTTTCACAATATCCCCTCCACCAGGCCGTTTATTAGTTGGAAAACCTAACTAAATTGCCTATGGTAAAAGTATCTACCCTTTTTCACCGGGTGGACGGATTTGATGAAACAAACTTATCCAACAGACCGGTGGAACTTCCTGATCAAAACATAGAGACCCAATTTTTAACCGATTTACTGGAACCCCTGTTATTTGATCCTGGAGATGAACTGGTGCAGCGTGTGCTGCAGAGAATCTAGACAAAAGGCGGCTGCGGCCGCCTTTTTTTATTTAAGGTGAATACTGTTCGGTTCTCCTTCACGGTGCTCAGCCGACCCAATCAGAACTCGATTTTGTAACTCAGGCTGGGGACAACCACTGCTATTTGTTCTTCCTCAAGCTGATCCGTTCTGTAGTTGTAGGCATATCCATAGTTCTCCTTGGCCCCCAGCAGGTTCAATACCTGTAAAGACCAGATACTTGCATGCTTTTTTTTATTGATCCGGTAGGTAATGGAAGCATTCAGGTGAATTATATTCGGTTTTTGATCTTCAAATGGTCTGGAATAATCATAAACCACATCTCCCTGGGTTAAGGAGGAGGCTCTGTCCAGGGGCAATACTCTTTGGCCTCCAAGCATATTTAGTCTTGCATTGACACCCAAAAATTTGTTTTCTGTAATCCCCATGCTCCACTCCTTACCAACCAGCAGGTTCACGACATAGTTGGAATTATATCTTGTATCTCTTTCAATTCCATCACCCCCCACATATTTTGACTCAAACAAAGAGGCTGTGAACAGATAGTAGAATCCCTCTTTCAGGAATCGTTCAAGGGTAAGATCAATTCCCAAATTCGTCCCGGTTCCCCGGTTAACTAACTTCTCTGTAAAGAACCAATCAGCCTCCATATTGATTGTCGAATAACTGCTGTCGGGTGATACAGGTATATCATAGAGATATTGAAAATAGGGCTCTACCTTCAACCTGATATTGGAGTTCAGGTTAATATCGTAGGCAAGCACAAAATGGTGCGCCTTGGAGAGGGACAACCCTTTATTCGGGTATGTTACCTCATTGCCCTCCATTACACGTGCAAAATAGAGACTTTGCGGTTCAAGCCGTGAATGTTTCCCATAGGCAAGGCTTATGGATTGACGATTCGTGAGATGGTATGTGGCTCCGGCTCTTGGCTCCAACACCACCTCGCTGTTCATATCAAAATAGAGTCCGTGCATTCCCAGGTTAAATACAAAACGGGAGGAGAGATTGAATTTTGACTGGCTATAGAGATGAATGAGATTTGATGAACCATTTTCATCAGCTGTAGTCACCAGCTTATCTCCAATTGAGGGGGCATATTGCAGCAAATTGTTGTAGTGCAGATTATTTACAATGAAACCTGTTCGATTGGTGTGTTTAGCACTGAATTTATGGTTGAGGGTGGAGGTCAATGTATATTTCTTATTCAGGTTGTTAATGTAATGAGATGCATTTGGGGTGAGATCAAAATCAAGGTAGTCTACCGCAAACTCGGTGTAATCTCCAGATAGGGCCAGGGTGGAATTCAAATATGTTTTGCTACCCAGAATGTACCTGTGATTAAGACCAATGGCTGCCATTCTTTGCGTGGCATACCCAACCTCCTGGTCATGAGTATAACTCCACACCGATGTATCTGCGTCTGCTTCAAATTTAATTTTGTCGTCAGCTCCTAATGCCCAGAGTGAAAAAACACCTGCTTTGTCTGTGGGCAGATTGATCTTAAAGCATAGATCCTGATATACCGGGATATTAGCCTCCTCCGGCAGAATTGGCTTGATCAATCCAAAGGTGGAGTACCTGTAGTTAAACAGATAAGAGGCTTTACCATTTTTAGAAAAGGGCCCTTCAGAGGAGAGATCGAGACCCAGGGCTCCAATCTGTACTGCATGTTCGTGTTTCTCATTATTCCCGGTTCTTAATTTTATGTCAAATACCCCTGACATGGCATTTCCATATTCTGCCGGGAAAGCCCCGGTAAAAAAATCAGAGTTGGCAAGCATTAAACTACTCAAAGCGGATACGCCTCCGCCACCAAAGGTTGACAAATTTGCAAAATGGTTGGGATTGGGGATCTCAATACCCTCAAGTCTCCAGAGCAATCCTTTGGGTGCATTGCCACGAACGATAATTGCATTGTCATCAAGATATCCGGTGGCCACACCCGCAAATGAGGAGGCCAGACGCGCAGGATCATCAAATCCGCCGGCGTACCGTTGCGCCTCCTCCACTGAAAATGATCGTGCACTAACTGTCGACATACTGTTCAGCGGTTTATCCTTTTGGTTATATGCTTTCACTACCACTTCATCCATCATTTCGACCTGCTCAATCAACCCTATTTCAAGTACAACCTCTTTTCCTGATGTGATAAGAAGCTCTGGAATCACCTTCGGTTCATATCCCATAAAGGATACCTGAATATTATGCCTTCCAACAGGCACTTTGTCCAGTCGGAAAAATCCATTATCATCTGAAGTGGTGCCCATTACCGGGTCTAAGGTTAATATGGCAATTGTAGTGAAGGGCAATGGCATTTGAGACTCTTCATCAACTATTTTTCCCCGTACAACCTGGGTAATATCCTGACTAAATGTGGTGCCCGCTATTGTAAGAGCCAGTATCATTCCGGCTAATAGTCTTTTTGTATCCATCATGGTTTTTAAGTTGAGGTATTTACCATTAAGGACGACAGAAGATTTTAATAGTTGCAAATCTGCCAGACAGGAAGGATAAAACACTTACACGTTATGTGCCAAATGAAAATAATTTACACTCTATGATCTGGATGGCGGAACAGATATGCACCCCTGCTGTTTCGGTACGCAGGCGGGACGCTCCCAGGTGGACCGGACTGAATCCGGCATCCACCGCCAGCTGCACCTCCTGGTCGGTGAAATCGCCTTCAGGGCCGATCATCAGGGTATAGCGGCCCCTGGGTTTCATGCCTGCCAGTGAAAGTCGTTCTGTGGGAATACAATGGGCAATCCCCCGCATTCCGCTGTGCTCCTGCTTCAGGAAATCAACCATAGAAACAGGTTCCGAAAGTGCAGGTTTGTAGGCTTTTAAAGATTGTTTCATGGCCGACACGACGATTCGTTCCATCCGCTCCATCTTCACCTGTTTTCGCTCGGTCCTGTGACACATCAGGGGGGTGATCTCCGAGATGCCAATCTCGGTCGCCTTCTCCAGGAACCATTCAAACCGGTCCATATTTTTGGTTGGAGAGATGGCCACATGCAGGTGATACGGAAGGGGTTGATATCCGGGGGTATGGTTGCGGATCTCCAGGAGACACCTTTTGGGATGATCCTCCAGGATCGCCGCCTCGTACCAGCCCCCTGCCCCATCAACCAGGATCACGCCATCTCCCCTGACCAGCCGCAGCACCCTGATGGCATGCTTCGACTCCTGCTCATCAAGCTCGTGTGTTCCTCCGCTAATGTGGGGGGTATAGAAAAGGTGCATATCAGGAATTTGATCTTAAAAATAGTAAATTAACGGGTCAAATATCGGTGCAATGTTTAGAATTGGTTTGCTTTCAGATACACATGGTTTTTTTGATCCCCGTATTGAGGAGCACTTCGGCGGGTGTGATGAGATCTGGCATGCCGGGGATGTGGGTGATATGGAGGTGATCAGGTTGCTGAACAGGATCGCACCTGTAATCGCAGTATACGGCAATATTGACGGAACTGCAATCAGGTCCCGGTTCCCGGGTCATCAGCGGCAACTGAGAGAGGGGCTGGATATCTGGATGACACACATCGGGGGCTACCCGGGCAACTACGATCCCAGGGTAAAGCCGGAGATATTTTCCAACCCTCCGGGCCTCTTTGTCTCCGGCCATTCGCATATATTGAAGGTGATGCCTGATAAAAAGGCCGGTTTCCTGCATATGAATCCCGGTTCTGCCGGACGCAACGGGTTGCACCAGGTGCGGACACTGATCCGCTTTGGTATTGAAAATGGCAGAATCGACCATGCCGATGTGATCGAACTGGGACCCCGGTCATCGGGAGAACGACAGGGAAATAGGCTAATCTGATAGAATAGATTAATACTCCTCTTCCTCGTCCGACGGGTTTTCGTACTCCATGAAACGCTCGATGAATAGATCGAGCCGGCGTTGTGCCGCCAGGCTGTAGATATACTGAGACTGTCCCACCTTGGCCTTGATCCTCCGGTCAGCTGCCTTGATATTTAAGACCAGATCATTGAACGCGCTGTTGGATGAGAGTACCTGCAAACCTCCCGGCGAATAGGCAATGTAGTACCATGTCCTTCGGTCTACCTTCAGATAGATATCCAGGATATCCCCCGAACCCTTCTCTACCAGCTCAATATAAGCATCCACCTTTTTGTTAACCTGGATATCTCCGATGTTCCCGATCCCCACCTTGCCATTGTGGCGGAACGACCTGGTCTCCTGGTTCCACTTCAGCGGAAGCTCATTGAAGAAGATGGTGTGCTGCCACGATGGGGGAATTTTGTCATAAACACCGGTTAATGCAAGTTGTCTCTCCAGTTTGTGGGCTTCGGTCTCTCCCAGCAGATCGCGCATGGCCAGCCTGTACCGGGGAGTGGTCAGGTCGACCGGTTCCAGCCTGGGCAGGCTGTCAATCTCACCACCCATGATCAGGAGTGCTTCAGGCGAAAAGAGAAAATCGAGTCCCAGAACCAGGTTTGCCGAAAATTGATCCTCACTCACCCTGTGCAGTGTATTCCCGGTCGATTTGATCTTCACCTGACCATAATCGAGGGTCAGATCAACAGGACCTTCACCATAAAGTTCGCAGTTTGCAGTCCCGAGTTCCAGGTAAGTACCCGGAAGGGTTGGATCTGCATGCTTCTCATCTCCTGTAAGAATATAGCGCTCCTTTTCAGGATCATAGATCAGGGTACCGCTGGCATTGGTAATGTTCTTGTCGAAATAGTCCTTGCGGGAGGTGAGGAATGCCGGATAGATATGGGTGGAGTCCCTGGTAATCATCGAGCCGGCAATGATCTTGTTCAGGGACACATTGACCATCTTCTCCTCCACCGGAATCCGGATATCGGATGGATCAATCTCTGAGGTGAACCTGAGCCAGCTCCTGTCGATGTTACAATCGTGCATAATCCGGACTCCCCCGTCAAATATCAGATTTGAATCAGAAGCAGTCAACAGGGCCTCTCCCTGGAAATCAAAGAAGGGACTGAGCATAAAGGGATCATCATCATCCACCCTGCCTGCTGAGTAGCTCACAATGCTGCTATCAACCCAGATCCGGTCAAAATAGATGGCATGGCTGTTCCCAAAGGCATCCCTGTAATCATAGGTTCCGGATCCCGTGTAATCAAGGGCCCCGTTTACAGCAATGGAGGCATCATAGATCAGGTGCTGCCTGTTCTCCTGGTTGGCCAGCACCCTGGCATTTGTGAGCAGCTCCATGCTGGCCTGGTATCCGATCTCCACATCCCCTGCATCAGGGAAGATGTATGCATCTGCCACTTCAATAAATGGAACACGTTTCGCCTGCAGGCGACGTGTCCTGTAGTTGTAGGTAGCCCTGGGGGCTACAAAGTGAAGGTCATCCTGACCGGGATGTGTGGAGGTATAGGTGGGTCCGTTGGTCTTTAGTGAATCGATACCAATGTCCACGTTGTTTCTTGAAAGAAGTTTGTGTTGCGACAACCCTACCTTCCCTTCATCCATGAACCAGGTGATCTTATCCAGTTTGGTTTCATACAGGTTGTAGGGCAGCTCTATCCTGGTCTGATCCTGGTTGGAAGCAAATTGACCCTTTCTGGCATTCATATCGATTCGAAGACTCACATCATCGGTCAGGAATGCAAAATCCTTCATACCTGTTCCACGAAACTGGACACTGGCCGAATCGGAGCTTATCGAGCGGGATTCGTACCAGTACCGGTCCGATTCCAGCCTCGCTTCCCTCAGTGCCATCACCCCGGTTCCGGTCAGACCCGTGGGGCTGAGATCAAGGTTCCCTCCATGGTATACCGAGTCGCTGAATATCCGGAAGGTCTCCTCTACACGGACCAGGTGCATGACCGAGTCACCAGGAATCAGTTTCACATCTGCTTCTGTGTTCTC
Organism: Bacteroidota bacterium; assembly: GCA_039714775.1. Classification (GTDB taxonomy): domain Bacteria; phylum Bacteroidota; class Bacteroidia; order Bacteroidales. The sequence goes on along the minus strand of JBDLIQ010000033.1, from coordinate 7,182 downwards.
AACATATGGGAATTCAGTGGAATCCCGCTTCTCCCTGACCAGCAAGCGTCGGGAGCGGGCCATCAACGAATCGGGATGCATCAGGAACCTGTCCGACCAGGTTGTGGAGGTCAGGTAATCAAATGAACCAAATCCTTGCAACCCCTGGCTGCTCATCTCGATATCATTGTAAAACCTGCCAACTCCCCTGTAGAGGTCAATGCCCTCCTCCGGGGTCTGCATATAGAACCCCAGTGAGTTGTCATCCCGAAGGGTCATCTCCATTTGAAGAGGAGGCAATATTCCTGCTGATGTAAAGGTCCCGCTGGGTGAGATGGCCGCAGGATTGAAGTTGTCCAGGCTGTCGATGGCAAAGGGATCCAGTTCAAAATAGAAGGCCTCCCGGTCATACACACCATGCTGAATATTAGGGCTGTCAAAGAAAATAAACGAATTCCCCTGGCTGGTAAAGATGGGATACTTCGGATAGTGCTCCAGTCCCGATTTATTGTCAGGATCATCGATCAGCAGTTCACCTGTCATATGCTCCATGGCATTATCGATCATGGCCACAATCGGGTTTCCGTATTCATTAACCCCCCCTGTACTGATCGATAACTGAAGTGAATCGATCTCCGGCAGGTCAATTTTAAAACTGTCATACTGGAAAAAAAAATCACGGCCGGTGAACCTGAAGTACCCTGCATCAACCACACCATCGAACTCGAAACTGCGGTTCTTTTTCATGGTGATTTTGTTCCCCCTGGGTATCAGCCTTACGTTTTGTGAATCACTGAGGAAAATAACCGGAATACCCCGGATGGTCAGATCACTTGTCTTCAGGTCCAGTTCAGCATTGGAAACACCCTCAGTCCTTGAATTGAAACGGATCACATCATAATCCCTGTTGCTCAGGGAAGCATCCATATAATCAAACATCTTTTGTCTCAGGGTGATCATGCTTGTTGCATCATCAAAATAGACAAATCCCAGTTTGGCCAGAGCCATGAGCTGGTGTTTGACCTGGTATTCTGCATAACCTGTGTAGGATGCATAGGGACCCGAGTTGAAGGTTCTCCCGTGAACCATCTGTGAATAGGAGTAAAGCTGTGCAAGGGGATGCACATAATCCATCCCCTGCAGTCCCATAAAAAAATTGTAATTAAAGAATGTAATGGACTCAAAAGTGGCCCGGCCAATGGTCGATCCCAGGAGTGCCTGGAACTTCATCTGCTCCTCTCCCCTGATCCAGTAAAGCTCATCGAAATTCATATCGATGTTGTGGTATGAATTGGAGTAGGGTCCCTGTGACCTGAAATCATCTGACTTGTTTAGCCTTAGCTGCTCCCTGGCCACATCATATGCAAATACAAGGTCGGGATGAAAAATAGAATCCGACCCGAAATAGATCGAAGTTGAAGTCTTGGGCGACCTGATAAACCGTTCGTTCATGGCGATCCGGTGAGATTCTGCCCGGATCCGGAGTGTGTCGTTGCTAAAGACCTCCATCACAGCCGGTTCATCCCTCACTCCTATTCCCATCAGGCTGGCCCCCTCAATGGACAACCCGCCCCGGTAGTTGATGCCCGGAACAAAATCTTCAATCCTGTAAGAGCTCCTGTAGGAGACAAACTGTGGATATTTGGCTGTCCGGATGTTTTTAATCACTGTAACCTTATCCTCCAGCCTGCCCAGCATCTCCTCCTGAAAAAGGGCGGGATAGTACAATTTGACCGAGTCAGCCGAATAGAGGGACTTCTTCAGGTTGATCTGAAACCCTCCCAGCAAAGCGTATATCTCCTCTTCAGATCTCCCAAACCGTTCCCAGGTCACCCTGCCCCTGCTTCCGGTCCATTGCAGTTTAAGCGGGTCGATATAGCCTGAAGCACCATGGATCTGTATAGAATCGGAGCCCGAATAACAGGCAATGGTTACATCATCAAACCTGACGGTCATGGTTTCATCTGTCTGAAAACTGAAAGAGGGGGTGGATACTTTCCAGGTCACTACATTGGATGAATAGAAGGTATTGCTTTCCAGCAATGAGAGGGAGAGGGTTAGCCACTGGCTAATGTTCCTTAGCAGCCCCTGGTCACTCCCCAGCAAAAGGCGGTACCCCTCAAGCCACTGGTCATATCCGTGTCCGGTCTTCTCCTCATAAAAGAACTCCATCATTACCCGCTGGTATGCTATAAAATGCGGACGTGGATGGCAACTGCGATTTAGCATCAGGTTGGACACCTGGATGATCTCCATCTGCTGCTCGTAGGAGAGCGAATCAAAAAGAAGAATAAACCTTTGAAAATCAGGCTCCTCATCAGATTGAAGGGAATTTCCTGTAAAAGCCACGAGTTCAGAGATATAGGTAGCTGTATCGACCTGAAACTCCCTGATGGACTGAGCACAAAGGGGCGTTATCAGAAGGAGTGTTGCAAGGACAATGAGCGCTCTTTTCATGGTTTAAAAAATGTAAGCGAGAGCCAGTTCGATTCCTCTACCGTATACTGGTGATTCAGCTCACACACATAGGCAGTATTAAGCACAAATTGCACATCCTCGGCCAGGAAACCGCTCACAATAAGGAGCCCCCCCCTTTCAAGGTGCGCACTGTAATGAGGAATATCCCTCACCAGCGTATTACGGGTAATATTGGCCAGCACCATATCAAACATTTCATCTCCCAGTGTTTCAGCATTCCCCAACCTGATCTCCATGGCCCCGGTCCCGTTCCGCTCTACATTTTCCAGGGCATTCTCGTAGGCCCACTGGTCATTATCCACACCCAGTACCCGCTCAGCCCCCAGGCGGCAGGCATAGATTCCAAGTACACCGGTTCCACAGCCCATATCCAGCACCCGTTTCCCTTTCAGAGACTGCTCCATCATTGCTTCGATCATCAACTTTGTTGTGTGGTGATGACCGGTTCCAAACGACATCTTGGGTTCAATGATCAGGGTGCAGGGAAGGTCCTTGCCAGAATCGTGAAAAGGTGCCCTGATGAGCACCTTCTCCTTAATGATAACCGGGTCGAATTTCTTCTCCCACGCTTCATTCCAGTTCTGATCCGCAATCTCATGAAACCTGTACTGAACCTGCATTCCCTCACCAGAGAGGTCATCAACCAGCTGATTAAGAGACTCTGACGAGTACTCCTCCTTGCTGATGTAAGCCTGGATCAGGCTCTTATTCTCCACAAAGCCCTCAAATCCAATCACCGATAACCTGGCCAGCAGGATCTCGCGTTCATTACTGCTCCATGATCTGATCGGGATTTCAAACTCAAGGTAGGCCATACCGGCAATCTGCGTGTTAATATGAGTTGGCAATGGCCAGGAAATCTTCCGCCTTCAGGGCCGCACCTCCGATCAATCCACCGTCTACATCCGGATTTGCAAACAGCTCCCTGGCATTGGAGGGTTTACAGCTTCCACCGTAGAGGATGGAGGTCTCTTCAGCAACCCGGGCGTCAAACAGTTCTGCAAGAAGTCCCCGGATAAACTTGTGAATCTCCTGTGCCTGCTCTGGGGTGGCCACTTCACCTGTGCCAATGGCCCAGACCGGTTCATATGCAATCACAACCTTTCCGATCTCCTCCGTAGTCAACCCCTTCAATCCAACCTCCAGCTGCTCTTTAACCACATCAAAATATTTTCCCGATTTCCGCTCTTCCAGAACCTCTCCACAGCAGTAGATGGGGCTGAGTCCCTCTGAAAGTGCCAGCTTCACCTTTTTATTCAGCAATTCATTATCCTCATGGTAGTAGGACCTTCTTTCGGAATGGCCCAGGATCACATACTCAACACCTGCGGAGAGAAGCATTGCAGGTGAAACCTCCCCGGTATAGGCCCCGGACGGTTCAGATGCACAATCCTGTGCACTCAGCTTCACATTACCAATCAGCTCTTTTACCCTGGTCAGGTGGGTAAATGGCGGCGCGATGATTAGCAGGGCATCACTTCCCTGCTCCTTTGCCAGTTTCTCTACTGCACCGGCAAGCTCCAGTCCGTCATCCAGCAGTGTATTCATCTTCCAGTTTCCGGCTACAATTTTCTTTCTCATGTCAAAATGGTTTGTTGTATTAAAAATAGTAATAATTATGTTCTTATGGGGGTTATCAGATTTGAGAGCAACAGCAGCAACAGGATGCCAAGGATGAAACCGGTAACAACACCTCGTTCACGCCGTGATGCCCCATCTTCATAAACCAGGGCAGGCAGGAGTGTTTCGAAGGTCATAACACCCGGTGAGAAATCCTCATAGATTCCCGCTTCCATCAACAGAAGGGATGCTTCATCCATTGACACCGATGCATTTCCAATAAGTTCGAGGGCATCAGGATTCAGCGATTCTACCGAGGGAAAATCCCGAAAACCCCACTTGCCAATGATGGTTCCGTTGGAGATCAACAGAAATCCCGGATTGGAACGAACCATGGTCTTCAGCATGATCTCATCAGCTGCATGAAATGGATAGCCAAGGTCCAGTGATGAGACAATGGCTTCCACCTCACTGTCGGGTGAAGCTGTTATGGCATAGAATGAGAAGTCGTTTGCCAGGAGTGCAACCTGCGACCACTCCCTGGCCATGATCAATGCCTGCTTATTGGCCTCTTCCAGGTGATGACTGATTAAAAGGAGACTGTACTGCGGATCGGAGAGAATCGCTGGTACCTGGTCTGTTCCGGTTTCGTCCATGATGGCAAAATCGTGAACAGGCGGCTCAAAACCTTTTTTCACCAGCCGCGAATCGCTGGTGACAAACTCCCACAGGGATGTATCCCGGGGATAATTTTCAAGGGTGAAGGCTCTCTTCTTCCCGCTCTCCCTCTCCATGTATGTGAGGGTAGTTTCATACTCATCCATCTCAGCTCCCTCTGGTATCTCCATCTCGTTTGCGATCACCGTTCCCACATCATATGGTCTGAAATCCAGCAGTGGAAGGTGCTGATAATTCCAAACCGAGAACCAGACAGCTCCGGCATAAACAGAGACGATCAGCATCCACTCCCCAAACGAACGTCCATGGGTTGTCTCAACCTTATGGTGAAACCAGAGCAGCAGCACAAACACCATCAACACAACATTCTTAAGAAATGTTTGCCAGTTGGTAAGAATCAGTGCATCTCCAAAACATCCGCAGTCCGATACAGGATTGAACAGGGCCAGTAACAGGGTAAGCATGGTGAAAAACAGCATGAACCACATCAGGATCCGGAAGATCACCCTGCGCCGGTATCCCAGGATCAGGATGATCCCAAGGGCAAGTTCAAAAGCAGAAAGCAGAAAGGCCAGCGGCAGGGCCGAAAACTCAAGAAAATCAAGATGGAAAGCGATGAAATAGTCCGAGAACTTGTAGGCCGATCCCAAGGGATCCACCGCTTTAACAAAGCCACTGAAGATAAAAACAATCCCAAGGATGATCCGGCTAAAGAGCCTGATATACTTCATAACATGATCTTCAATTGTTGAACAATAAGTTGTGAGATCTCCTCGGGGGGACGCATACCACCCGTCCCGTCTGTACAATCGATCAGGGTAAGGTCATCAACGAATTGCCGCAGGGAGAGGTATTCCTGCCGGACCTGCTCCTGGAAATCGAGGTTCTCTTCATGGATATCACGCTCTCCCATCAGGTAGGCCCGGTCCGCTCCCTCCCGCGGTTTTTTCAGCTGTTGCCTGGTAAACCCGAAGGGGACATTCAGAAAAAGGTTGATCCCGGGCACGGGCAGGTCGTTGTGGTTGAATTCAAGATCCAGTATCCACCTCCGCAACCGCTCCCGCTCGTCCCGATCCATAAGTTTTGCACACTGAAATGCAATATTTGAGTAAACATAACGGTCAACAATTACCAGGAACCCCTCCTCCATCCACTGCCTGATCATGGATGCGGCATCTGCCCTGTCACCGGCAAAGATCAATGCAACCAGGTAGGGATCCACCTGGTCATTGGCTCCCATCTCACCACGGAGGAACCTGGCCACCAGTTCGCCATATACCCCCTCCCCGAGTCTTGGAAAATGAAGGTATTTATAGGGAACCTCCTCTTTTTCAAGGTGTTCCCTGAGAAGTTTCAACTGTGTGGATTTGCCTGAGCCATCGAGCCCTTCAATCACTATAAAACCCATGAATCGATATCGGATTATTTAATGTATTTTTGGTTCAATCAGTTACCAAACGTACAAAAAATCGACTCAACAACCGTGCATAAATGAATAACTTCTCCACATCATCAGCCCTCTTTTCAAGGAGGTTTTCCCTCAACTTCAATGGCCGGACCGTGGATCTGTCTGCCCCGGTGGTTATGGGCATTATCAATGCCACTCCCGACTCGTTTTATAAGGGCAGCCGGATTCCTGAACCTGCTGCTGCCATAAAGGTTGCCAGAGAGATGCTGGAAGCAGGTGCATCGATCCTTGACATAGGAGCCGTCTCCACACGGCCCGGAGCTGAAGAGGTGCCGGAGGAGGAGGAGCTCAGCCGCCTCTCTCCTGTGGTTGAAGCCATCCGTAACGAATTCCCTGAATGTGCCATATCCATCGACACCTGGCGTTCAGGTGTTGCAAAAACGATGCACCAGAGGTTCCGGATCGATATGATCAACGACATCTCAGCCGGTCAGCTGGATCCACAAATGTTTCTCACCATGGCCGACCTGAAGATTCCGTATGTAATGATGCATATGCAGGGTGATCCATCCAACATGCAGGATGCCCCGGATTACCAGGATGTGACGGATGATCTGCTGCAATTTTTCGGAGAGCGGGTATACCGGCTGAAGAAGCTGGGAGTCAATGATGTGATTATCGATCCTGGATTTGGTTTTGGCAAGACACCGGAACAGAATTACCAGCTCCTTCGCGAACTGGATGCTTTCGCTGCACTGGAACTTCCGGTCATGGTTGGGATCTCCCGTAAATCGATGATCTACAAGACACTGGGAGTAGAACCCGGGGAAGCGCTCAATGGCACCTCCGCTGCACATATGGCTGCCCTGCTGGGCGGAGCCCGCATCCTGAGAGTCCATGATGTGAAGGAGGCTATGGAGGGTGTGAAGATCTTTCAGCAGATTGTGCAAAGGCAGGTCCGGACCGTATAACTTCTTTTACTAAATTTGGCAACAGGTATTCCAGATGCTCAGCGCCTTTATTCATATCCGCCTGCTTGATGTGATCGACATCATTCTTGTAGCCCTGCTGCTGTACCA
>JBDLIQ010000032.1:0-33119 GCA_039714775.1 Bacteroidota bacterium | reverse complement strand
TTCAATTACCGTATAAAGTGAACGCAAGAAATCGTTCAATTCTCCAGCTGTTTTGATGCTTTTATCCGATGCAAATATTTTAGTTCCTAAAACACTTAAACCCACTGTAGATATTACTGCCTTATTTACAAAATTTCGTCTATTCATAACTTTATTAAGTTTATAATTCCTTTTATATTAAAATATGATGTTAATTATTTGCTAATCTTTTAATTTTTAGAACTTTTCAATCATTTTTAAAACAAGCAATAGTACTTAATCAATTGCTCTGCGAATAATGTTGCACAACTTGTTTATCTGAATAATAAAACTACACATTTTTGTTTGATGGAAAGGATATTGTCAAGTTCTCTACCTATACATGGATACCACGATTGAAGTGAATTGGGGTATCTTCTTCCCCATCCCACCCCTCAAGTTTCAGTTTCAGCCTGCTTGATGAATACACCAGAATGTCCTGAATGGATGTGGCATTGATGATCCGCCTCTTCATGAATCCTTCTTTCCTAATCTGATTTGTCGAAGAAGAATTTTCTCTATATTCAAGCCCGAATTAAACAGGATAAAAAACATAACTGAACAATGTCCGCTAAATCTGAACCTGCCTCAAAAATTGGCTTCGATAACGAAGCCTATATCAAGGAACAAACCGCATCAATTCTGAAACGCGTAGAGTATTATAATGAGAAACTATATCTTGAATTCGGGGGAAAGATCATGTACGATTACCATGCATCAAGGGTTTTGCCTGGTTTCGACCCAAATGTAAAAATGCGCCTTTTAAAGGAACTCAGGGATAAAACAGATATCATACTATGTGTTCATGCTGGTGACATAGAGAGAAAAAAAATGAGGGCTGACTTTGGTATAAGTTATGATTCAGACGCCCTGAAGACCATAGATGATTTCAAAGACTGGGGAATAGACATAACGGCTGTTGTAATCACCCGGTATCAGAACCAACCCCAGGCAACCTCTTTTAAAAACAAGCTTGAGCGGAATGGCATCAAGGTGTATACCCATGGATATACTGAAGGTTATCCTACCAACGTAGACCTGATCGTCAGTGATCAGGGATACGGTGCAAATCCCTATATTGAAACCACCAAACCCATTGTAGTAGTGACTGCTCCCGGACCGGGAAGCGGGAAACTGGCAACCTGCCTTAGCAACCTCTATCACGAAAACAAAAAAGGTATTAAGGCCGGGTATGCCAAATTCGAAACCTTTCCCATCTGGGACCTGCCACTCTCGCACAAGGTGAATATCGCATATGAAGCAGCTACGGTTGATCTGAAGGACATTGTCCAGATCGATCATCACCACCTGGAAGCTTATAATATAAAAACAGTAAATTATAACAGGGATATTGAGGCATTCCCCTTGTTAAGAAGAATACTTGAGAAGATCACAGGCGAAGAGTCCATGTACAAATCTCCCACCGATATGGGTGTTAACAGGGCAAGCACTGGCATTGTGAATGATCCTGCGATTACTGAGGCCTCTCATCAAGAGATCATACGAAGGTATTTCCGCTGTGCGGTCGAATATTCCATGGGACTTGTTGAAAAGGATTCCCTGGACAGGGCTGAATTGATCATGGAGAAGGTCAATGCAAAGACAGAGGACAGAAGGGTAGTCCAGCCATCCAGGCAAGCGGCACAGGATGCCAGAGAAACAAATAAAGGGAATGACGGCATGTATTGTGGAGCAGCGATTGAGTTGAAAGATGGCACCATCATCACCGGAAAGAGCTCCCCCCTGATGCATTCTGCTTCAAGTCTGATTCTAAACGCCACGAAACACCTGGCCGGATTGCCAGATAATATGCACCTTCTCCCGGCCAATATGATAGAGCAGGTAACCTTCCTGAAAAAGGAGATCCTGACCGGAAAAATGATCAGCCTCGACGTAGAAGAGACCCTGATCATGATGGGAATATCAGCAATCTCCAATCCTGCTGCACAACTTGCTTTAGAAAAGCTCTCCGAATTGCAGAACTGTGAGGTCCACCTGACTCACATTCCCACCCCGGGAGATGAAGCAGGCTTTAGAAAGCTGCATGTAAATCTTACCTGTGACCCGGAATTCTCTACAAAAAGCTTGTTTTTAGGAGACTAAATGCTCTACTAGAACGCAAGGTTTACATAAAGTGTGGGTGTGAAGGGTACCGCTTCTGCGTGGATGGAGATGCTGCTGAACTGGCCGTCAGGGACCTGGAAAAGGTTTGAATACTTGATATTCTCCCTGTTGAGGAGATTCAGGATGGAGAGCCCGGCCTCCATCCTGACCCTCTCCATTTTGAACCGGTATATAAAGGATGCATCGAGCCTGCTGTAGGGATACCTTTCCACCGGTCCCGGCAGAAGAGAGCTCCTGTAGGCAAGTCCTGAGCCATACACGTAATTTACGGACAGATAAACAGGTTTAAAATCCACCAGGAAGGCACCCTTGATCTCATGTCTCTGATCCTGTGGAGCCTCTGCGTAGTTGTCGTTGCTGAAATAGGGGAAATGCTCTTCCGCCCTGCTCAGGGTATAGGATACCCATCCTTCATGTTTTCCGAAATACTGTTTTACCAGGAGATCCGTGCCGTATATCCTGGCCTGACCATGGAATATCTCCTGTATATCACCACCCAGATCCACCAACCGGGTCATCCCCTGCACCGTTTTATAGAAAGGCTCAACACTCAGGGTAAAGCCGCCCTGGTGAAAAACGCCACCTCCTACCAGGTGCTGCGCCTGCAAAACAGGTATGGTTTCACTGTCGCTGATGGCCCAGAAATACCGGTAATTGCCCAATTCATCCAGGATTGTTGTCTCAGCAATGAATTGGTTATATATACCCCACGCCCCGTTTATTTTCCAGCTTTCCCCCAGTTTCACAGAGAACTGGAACCTGGGCTGAATAAAGAGATGCTGAAGGTGCAATGGACGGTCAATCCTTATGCCCGGTTTCAGGGAAACAGAGGAGGTGGGATGATACTCATCCTGCACAAAGAGGTTGATTCTGCCCTCTTGTTTCAGGCTGCTGGAGGGTATCACATCCTCGGAGTTCTGCTGAAGAATATGGCTGTAATAGACATATCCCGCTCCTGCAAGCAGGTTGTGCTTTTCCCGGAGATTGAAATGGTTAATGTTCCTGAGGTTTACTTCTGATATACTGCTTCTGTAGTGCGTGGCTTCCCGTGAGACCATAAATCCCTGCTGCATATGGTAAATCTCCTGGCTCTCTGACAAATCCCTGTTCATACCTGAATAACTCAGTGAAAAGTTACTCAGAGAACCATTCTTCCATGTTCTTCCATAGAAAGCAGTTCCTCCCAGCTGTCTGCTCTTCTCTGTTGCATCCTGTGTGATCCTGAGCCTGTTCTTCTCCTCCTCGGCCGTGTATGAAAACAGGTCCCCGCCTGAATAGAGACTGATATAGTAAGGATCTCCTTTCCCTGTCGAACCCGCATATTTCAGGTTGGCATCCCTGAAACGATAATCCGGCTGTACAGTAAGATCAATTCCGCTGTTTGGACCTCCATCCACCCTGTTGATAATAACACCCAGGTTTTCTGCACTGTACAGATTGTAGTAGGTATGCCGGAATGCTGCGGTTAAGGTAGCCTTCTCCCTGACAGGCAGTCCTGCCATTCCGCTTACTGTCATGTTGTTGATGTTCAGGTTCAGGGTTGGCTTTACCCTGCTTCCCTCGATCCCTGTAACCTCAACGATCCCTCCTATACGGTCACCATATTCTGCCGGATACCCCCCTTTCAGCACCCTGATCTCCTTGGTCATATAAGGATTGACGAAACTAATGTTGTCGTTGAAATTCCTGGGGCCGAAGATCGTGAAACCGTCGAAAAGCAACTGACTGTTACCGGGATATCCCCCCCAGATAATCATTTCGCTTGATTGTTCACCAGCCGCCAGGATGCCCGGCTGAAGCCGGAGGAAATTGAATATGGCATCGTCTCCATTCCCCGGCAACCTGTAAGCAACCTTATGGTTGAGCCGGAGTGCTCCGGCCTCTTCTCCCACCTGTCCCGAACGTTCAACAATTCTCCCCTGGATATATACATCCTCCAGCTCAAACACCGAGGGTGTTAGGCCCAGAACATGATCATGTCCCGCCTGCAGAACCGTGTCGAGTAGATAATACCCCAGGTGTGATACTGTCAGGGAAAAAACCGGTGCATTGGTGGAGGTGGCCGAGAAATGTCCGCTGAAATCGGTGGTCGTCCCCTGCTGATCAATCAATAGATGAGTATAGGGCAGGGACTCCCCGGAAAGCTTATCGATGATCCTGCCGGATAACAAGTACTCGTCCGGGTCAGGACCGGCCTTCTTCTTGAAAATGATGTAAACCTCGTTGATATTCTGGTATTCCAGAGGTAGCGGTTCCAGTAAACAGGCGATGGCCTCTTCTGCTGTTTCAAACTGTTGGTGAAGGGTGACCATATATTGCGAGAGGAGCCTGTCATCAAATGACATCTGGATCCCGTGCTCCTCTGCCATCCTGATCAGCACACGGTTCAGGGGTTCCTGATGAGCATCCACCCGAATGTGCTGACCCAACAGGCCCGGGTGAAGTGAAAAAAATGTTAAGAACAGAGCAAATAATACCCTACTCCACTGCTGATGGAAAAATGTGGTATTCCGATCCTGATCTTTTTTCATATACCAGGTCAAATGGTCGACAGATTAAAGATATGATTTTCTCTGCCGTTTGATCCTGTGCAAAGTTGCCCGTATAGATATAGTTCATGTTTTCCGGGGTCTCGATTTGAATACCAAATTGCGCTTCAATCTCGTCCAGGACTTGTCTGAGTGGTGTTGAAGTAAACATCAGAAACTCTCCTTTCCAGGCCGGTGTAAAGCGATCGACCCTGACATTCCTGACCTCAAATTCCCCGGCGTTGTTCAGATCGGCCCTTTCGTTCTGAGAGAGGTTAACGTAATGTTCTGAAGAGGCCTGGATCACCTTGACCCTGCCACTGTGACAGGTTACGCTGAACCTATCCTCCCTGGCAAATACGGTAAAGGTGGTGCCCAGGACTTCGGTGGTGCCCAGTGGAGTCAGCACCTCAAAATTTCTTCCCTCTTTCACCTTGAAAAAAGCTTCCCCCTCCTGATACACCTTTCTAGACACAGGCCACCACAGCGGGTGAAAGTAAAGCGTGGTCTGTTCATTCAGTTCGGCCAGAGAGCCGTCCGGGAGTTCAATGGTGATGTTTTCACCTTGAGGAGACTGGGTTTTCACCCGGTAGAGCCTGAGGAAAGAACCCACCGAAAGCAGCAGCGCCAGCGTTGCTGCCAGTGCGACCCTTCGATTACCGAAAAAAACATGCCTGGTGGGAATTTCGGCCCGGTGGATGGAATGAAGCCTGGTGGACAGATCCTTCCATACCTCCTCTTTGCTCTTTTCAAACGGGATCTCTGCCCGCTCAAACAGCGCGGAGGAGTGATCCAACAAATCTGGTTGCCTCTCCCTGTTATGTTCTGGTTTGCTCATGCAATGTTGAGTTCCATGCGTAAAAACTTCAGCGCCAGGTTCATCCTCTTTTCCACAGCTTTTATACTGATATCCAGCCTCTCTGCTATCTCCCGGTAGGAAAAACGTCCCAGCCGGCTCATTAAAAATACAACCCTCTGTTTTTCCGGTAGTTTCATCAAAGCTTTCTTATACCTGTCTCTCAACTCTCTGTAGTAGATATCGTGTTCATGATCATCACCCTGAAGTTCAAGATTCATTTCACTCTGTACCTTCCTGGAAAGACGTTCTCTCCGAAAGTGGCTGATTAGAAGATCGCCTGCAATCTTATAGAGGAGTGCCACATCACTCCCGGGTTCCAGGTTATACTGCTTTTCCCAGATCTTCATGAAGGTCTCCTGTGCAACATCCGTGGATAATTCAGCATCTCCCGACCGGAAGAAAACATACCTTCTGATCTCTTCAAAATATGCCTCAAACAGGATGCTGAACCCTTTTTCTGTCACGCCTCTCTTTATCTCAGATTATCCTGTAAACATAAACAATATGTAAGAACGATCCGAAAAGGGACAGCATGTATGTGTCATGCTGCCCCTGATCAGGTTTTAGGAAGGAATACTATTGTGTGGTGTCTGCCACAAGTACAAAATCCTGCTCAGACAGATTCCCTGCAACGATCTGTACATCATCAACAGTTACCGTGTCATAATCCGCCATAGCGGCCCCCATGATATACGAACCTGAAGGGATACCGGTAATGGCATAATAGCCAAGACTATCGGTATAGGAGGTGACAGTATCCTGCTCCAGCTCGATCCATACTGCTGCATTCTCAAGCAAGGTAGAGGCTGTATCCATGACAACACCCTCCACAACCCCGGCTTCGGTATTGTTTACGGCCCTGATCACAGGATTAAAGATCAACCCTTTGATCCCTGCGGGAGAGTTCATATTTCCCTGCATTACAAAGGATTCATCAATATTAAAATCCAGCAATACTTCAGCTGTTAATCCACCTGCTACCTGCAGAGATGGCTCAATGAACAGTTTGATCCCTGTTTCGGCCCCGCTGGGCACTTTTGCCTCGTAGGTACCATGGTCCTTAACTGTGATACTCGCACTATCCACATAGAGGCGAATCAGGTTATAATCCCCTGCAGGTACCTCCATGTCAACAAGTTCTGCAGTAATCCCGTTCCTCAGCTCCAGCAGGTTAAACTCCCTGGAACCTTCAAACAGTGTAATGAACGGGTATCCTGCAGTGTCAACCACACTGCGTATCTCTACCTTGGTAATGGTAACATTTGCCGCTTCAACCATATCGATGGGAAGCGGAGCATCGGTGATCTTTACCACGAGCCTTCCTGGTCCGTCCTGGTTGTTATCGAGTTGCTGGCAACCAGCAAAAAATAGCAATAGCGCTCCTGCTAAAACCGAAGCAATCAGTCCTTTCGTCTTCATAATGTTTAAGTTTTATAATTAATATAACAATTCTTGCTTTCGTAAGGCTTCATTATTATACCGCTCAGATCCGGGTTTACCCTACCGGGAACCTGTTTTTTTGAGGAGAATTATCGCTTTACCAACACATGATTAAGATTGGGGGCCTCCAATTTGTTATAAAACAAGATGCGGGCAAGCAATGAGCTATAGCGGAACATTTTCCACTCCACCCAATTCATAGACCTTGTCTTTCACCCACTTTGCCCATGCCAATGGCCGCTTTGATTTGTCGAAAGTTTGCCAGGGGATAGGCTCACCAATCGTGACAGTAATGTGCTTGCCGCGGTGCTTGTATGTTTCGTCTATTAGATAAAGCATCTCGATGTTTGCTTTAATACCAATGGATTGCCTGAATCTGTATAAACGATAAAAGAAATTCGAATTTTCACCTCCCATGTGTATTGGGATGATGTCTCTCTGATACTGTTTTGCCTTATTAATAAAGCTTTTTTGCCATTCCAGGTCCATAACCTGTCCCTTGATCATCCGGCTTACCAGCCCGGACGGAAAAGTCAGGATTTGTTCTTCGGATTTGAATGCAGTATCAAGTTGTTCTGCCAGCCGGGAGCCCTGTCTGCCATGCTTATTCACAGGGATGAATACGCCATGAAGGTTCTTCAGGTTCATCAGGAGATCGTTCACAAGACATTTGTACTGATCCTTACCATATTTCCTCCCTATCATAGCCATGGCAATATGCCCATCTAAGCCGCCCCAGGGATGGTTGGCCGCAAAAATGAATCTTCCGTCATCAGGCAGTTTTTCTTCTCCTATTACTTCAATCGTCAGATTGAAAAACTTGATCATGGCCTCGCTGAAATCGTACCCTTTCAAATGACCATAATCCCTAATAACCTCATTGACAAGATCCTGGTGAACTACTTTTCTTAAGTATCTGTATATGAATCCAGGGATCCACCTGGCCAGTTTCGGATTTTTATCGTAAAACAAATCCTTTACATCGATTTCTTCAAAGCTCCTGCTTTTGTCTGCTTCCATCTCTTCTCCTTATTGATCATGACATCAAAAGTATAAAAGAACAAAAAATATTTATTGGGACAAACAGCCTTAGCCTGGCAATCAACGGAAAGACACAGCCTAGATTCGAGCTGTTAATAAATCTGTAATAATTGGAACGTTTCCCTGTGTAAAACGGACAGGGCTTCTTGAGAAAAGCAGAAACCCCTGCAATCGCCTTGATGACAAGGGTTTCGTGTGTTAAGATACGGTCTGGACGAGATTTTTACTTCGCAAGTTCCCTTCCCCTGCCGGGGGCTACCCTGCTTAACAGCTAATGTATAATGTTTGTTTATATGTACATTAATATGTATTTTTGTATACATATTTAGACATTATGGCAAATAGACATCCTTTACTGCTGCCAAGATTAGAAAAGCTAATGTCTGAACTTGGTGAAAACATAAAACTTGCAAGGCTAAGGCGAAAACTTAGCAGTAAACAGGTCGCTGAAAGAGCCGGCATAAGCAGAACCACACTGGTATCTATTGAAAAAGGATATGCAGGTGTCAGCATCGGTTATTACCTGAACGTGTTACGGGTTCTTGGTTTGGAGAATGATATGTTATTGATTGCAAGGGATGATGAATTGGGCAGGAAACTGCAGGATGCCAATCTGAGTGTAAAAAAGAGAGCCCCTAAACAATAAATATGACGAATAAAAGAACAAATAGCCGGGATCTGTTTGTATATGCTGACTGGGACAAAATAGATGGACCACTCTTCATGGGGCGATTGCATGCCGGGCTATTAAGGGGAAAAGAGGTCTTTTCATTCGAATACGATCAGGACTGGTTGAAATCCGGACATGCTCAATTACTTGATCCGGATTTACAATTATACGCTGGTATGCAATTCCTGAATGATGAATCAAAGGGTAATTTTGGATTGTTTCTGGATTCATCGCCTGACAGATGGGGACGTATTCTTATGAGAAGAAAGGAAGCCGCTATGGCACGAAAGGAAGAACGGCCAGAGAAGCATCTGTTTGAATTGGACTATCTAATGGGAGTTTTTGATGGACACCGAATGGGAGCCCTCAGGTTTAAACATGAGACTAATGGTGCATTTCTAAATGATAATAAGCAACTGGCCAGTCCGCCCTGGACATCTATCCGGGAGCTTGAAGAAATTAGTCTGCGACTGGAAGATGAGGATGTGGTTGACGATCCTGATTACCTCAGGTGGCTGAATATGCTGGTTGCACCTGGTTCCTCACTTGGTGGAGCACGACCAAAAGCCAGTGTTTTAGATCAAAGCGAACAGCTATGGATCGCTAAATTCCCGAGCAAGAACGATCAATCAGACATTGGCGGCTGGGAGATGGTCACCCGGGAACTGGCCGTTGGCTCAGGAATTCATATGGCAGAAGCTCAGGCCAGAAGATTCTCCGGTAAAAACCATACATACCTGACCAAAAGATTTGACCGGACATCCTCAGGAAATCGAATTCATTTTGCCTCAGCCATGACTCTGCTTGGACATCATGACGGACAAGATCATGTGGATGGAGTAAGTTACCTGGAGTTGGTTGATTTTATTACATCCCGAGGAGGAAGGATTGAAATGGATTTGGAACAATTATGGCGACGGATTGTATTCAGCATTTGTGTTTCCAACATTGATGATCATTTGAGAAATCATGGATTTCTTCTAACGAATGCCGGCTGGGCGTTATCTCCGGCTTATGATATCAATCCTGTTGAGACCGGAACTGGTTTGAAGTTGAACATCTCAGAAAGTGATAATGCATTGGATTTAGATCTGGCCATGGAGGTACATGAATATTTCAGGCTTACTAAGGATCGTGCCCACCAAATTATTATCGAGATCAAACAATCCGTACAAGCCTGGAGAAAGATTGCCACAAAAATGGGTGTCTCAAAATCTGAACAGGAGCTAAAGTCAAAGGCCTTTCAACAGGCATGTGGTTAACTCCTTGTATTTCAGGGGTTATTAGTTATTAAGCGGTCTGGACGGGATTTTAGTGCAATTGATAATGCTTCATTATCAACAATGGAACTTGTGAGCTGGAAGCCTTCGTTGAAGTGTTACCGGAAGTAAGGAGTCATGGTGAGATGAATGCAGAACAACTCTGGGATACGACCATGAATCCTCAATTCAGGACCCTCATGCAAGTACATAGACAGTGCTGCGATAGCAGACGGCTTTTGCCAATATCATGCACCATTGAAGCAATAAAATCATAATAAGACCCCTCCGTTAACAGGTTATTTATTAACTTGTTGTTAATTGCTTTCATTCAGGACCTTATGCCTCTATCCGGTCTATATAAGGAAATAGTATCTGGGGCTGACAGTTTCCTTGACAGGCTCTTCTCCTATAAGGGCATTGAAGAAGACTCTTTGCAGTTTAAGAAGACCTATGGACTAACTGCCATAATCATAATTATCTATGTGGCAATCATGGAGTGGATAGTCATCCATCTGGAGGTTGCTTCTTTGGTGCTTTACGGTGCATTACTGGAGGGATGGTTTATTCCCTTTCTGGTGCTGTTTATTCTCTTGCCCTACAGGTTGAAATGGATGGTACATCTTTCCTCGCATCTGTCAATGTTCATTACTTTGTTTATCATTGTGAGACTGGGAGGCATCCACCAGTGTGGAGGTGTCATCTTTGCCCCCCTTATGACCGTAATTATCTCACCTCTCTTTCGCAGCATTGCCTGGTCGATTTACTATTTCCTGCTGTTTGTGGCGGGAGTTTTCCTGGTGGTATTCCTCCAGCTTAGGTGGAATCTATCCCCGGAAATGGAACCCCAGGTCAACCAGATCATCTTCTTGATCAACACGCTAGGTATCTCCGGTATGATTATCAGAGAGGTCCTGGTCTACCTTCGCCAATATGCTGAGCGTGAAAAAGAGAGGGCCAACCGCTTACGGGAATTGGATGAAGTCAAAACAAAACTCTATACTAATATTACACATGAGTTCCGAACTCCGCTTACCCTGATCATGGGAAGTGCGGACCAGATTGAATCGGATCCCGGGCAATACATGGAACAGGGGATCGATGGGATCCGCCGGAACAGCAAAGACCTGCTTCACCTGGTGAACCAGATGCTGGACCTCTCCAGGCTGGAAGGGGGTATGGTCTCGCTTAGGATGGTTCACGGTGATATTTGTCCCCTGCTAAAGGTGATGCTGGAGACCTTTCATGTCCAGGCGGCAGAACGGGGATTGAATCTGAATTTAATTACCGGTTCCGTGGAATTGGCAATGGACCATGACCCGGAGAAGCTGAAACAGATCGTTTATAACCTGCTAAGCAATGCCATCAAATATACTCCCGGACCTGGCAATGTGACACTCTGGGCACGGCATGAGGAAAACGATCCTTCTGCTTGCCTGATCAGGGTGGAGGATACAGGTCCGGGGATCCCCGAGGAGAAGCTTGAGAAGGTATTTGACCGGTTCTACCGGATCGAGCGGGAAGCAGGCCGAACCCCTGTTGGTAGCGGGCTGGGGCTTACCATCACCCGGGAACTTGTGCAGATGCTCGGTGGAAGCATGGAAATCAGCAGCCTGGAGAAGAAGGGGACTGTTGTAACCGTTCTGCTGCCAGTCACTAATCTGGCACCTGAGGCTACTGAGGAGGAAGCAGACGACCCGCAAGAAGATAAAAATATGACAATAGGCAATGACCAGCCCATTGTGTTAGTGGTGGAGGACCATGCCGAAGTGTCTGAGTACCTGAGATCTTTGCTGGAGGATAATTATACGGTTCTTCAGGCGAGGGATGGCCAGGAGGGTCTGGAAAAGGCGTATGGACTGGTGCCTGATCTGGTGGTCAGTGATGTGATGATGCCCAATATGGATGGGATTGTCATGCTGGAACAACTTAAAAATGACTTCCGCACAAGCCATATTCCGGTCATCCTGCTGACTGCTAAGGCGGATGTGGCATCCCGGCTCGAGGGATTGGAAGCAGGTGCCGATGCCTACCTTGCAAAGCCATTTAACAAGGAGGAACTCTATATTCGCATCAGGAAGCTCCTGGAAATAAGGGGAAAGTTGAAGGAGCGATACGCTTCTGTGATGATCCCGGAGCAGTTCAGAGTGAAACAGTATGAACGCGAGGACCGCTTCATTGCCCGCATCCACGAGGTAATGACCAAGAATCTCTCGGATGAGAGGTTCGGCGTAGAAGGTCTCTGTACGGATCTGGGCATGAGCCGGTCTCAGCTGTACCGCAAATTCAAAGTCTTATACGAGCATGGCATCCGAAATTACCTGATTACCTTCAGGCTTCATGCCGCCAAACAACTCCTGAAGGAATCCGATCTTTCTGTCACTCAGGTAGCCTACGAGGTGGGATTCAAAAACCTGTCACACTTCAGCCGTAAGTTTCGTTCGGTGCACGGAGTTTCCCCCGGCTATTTCAGGGATCCCCAGGCCTGAATCCCATCCTGGCACACAGGGAACATCATTTGGGACATAAGGAAAATCCCTGTACACAAGGAACAACATTGGGGACATACAGCAAAGCATTGCTCTATGGTAGATATTAACTTGGCCTTCTGGGTAATTTCATCTATTCATTAAAATAATCACGTCATGAGAACAACAAATCTATTGCTTTCAGGTCTGCTGGGACTACTTCTGATTTTCTCTGGTTGTTCGAAAGAGGAATCTGGAGACATACTCCTCGAAGATCTCGTCAACGGCCAGGAAATGGCAGAAGGAGGTTCATTAAAAGGAGCTTCTGCAGATATGACTTTAACTATCAAAGCCTTTGCCCGATTATCTGCGGTAAGTGATCCCGCAATCCCGAGGGTCATGTGCGTTCCTGAAGCGTATGATTTTGCCCTTGCGGGTGGTGGAAATATCAGTGGGGTGGTGACTTTTCAGGGCAGAATCAACCAGGAGTTAAGCACCTTTGTGATCGATGATTGTATATTTACAGGTCCGACCGAGATGATGGTTTACGGCCACGGTGTAATGACCGGGATGAACGGCGACTCATACAATTTTATTACCGTTCACCTGTATGATCTTACTAATCTGTCCTTTACGGGCACTGTGGATCTGACCGGGGGTACCGGCAGGTTCGAAGGAGCCAGTGGTCATTTCGACATGTATGACGGAGTGAACGATCTTGAGGGGGGTAGTAGCTGGAAAGCAGAGGGCACATTCACCCTTCTCCTGTAGAGAATGAGAATTGCATATTTTGAGGTTTGGACAAAATGTGATGGGAATTGATTAAAACCTTGACCAGTGTAGGTTTTAAAGAGGCCTTAAACGGTATAGAACCTAATCTATTCTTACCCCCATTCATGCTCTGTAAAGTAAAAAACCCTCTAACTTATTAAGAGTTAAAGGGTTTTTGATCTGTTAAGCGGTCTGGACGGGATTTTGCTTCGCAGGTTCCCTTCCCCTGCCGGGGGCTACCCTGCTTAACGATCAAAACCCGGCGCTGGCGCGCCTGGTCTCTTTATGGCATGCTGCTCGTTCATCTCGCCACAGGCGGATGACTCGCTTCATGCCATAAAAAAACCCGAGATTGCTCTCGGGTTTTTGATCTGTTAAGCGGTCTGGACGGGACTCGAACCCGCGACCTCCGGCGTGACAGGCCGGCATTCTAACCAAACTGAACTACCAGACCTTAACTATTTGATGGCTATGGGTATTCTTTATTAGAACGTGCATTATTCAAATGCGTGGCAAAAATAGACTATTTTTTTAATTCAGCAAAAGAAAACAGGCAATATTTTCAGGAGCCTTTATCACCGTTTATGAAGGGCCTCTGTATACTCATTATTCCCGGCAAAAACCTTTAGCAGATAGTGCCCGGGAGGCAGCGTGCCCAGATCAAGAATGAGTCTGCCCTTTCCGCCGTGAATTCTCTCTGGAATACTGGTAGTCACATGCTTACCGGCCATGTTATAGAGCTGGCACTGCACGCTTCCGGTAAAGCCGGAAACCAGGTTCAGTTCCACGTTAAGGCGATCGGTAACCGGATTGGGATAACAGCGCAATTCGGCAGTGGATCCCTTCATTGAGATTCCGATAGTTCCGGATGTGATTCCGAAGGTTGTGCTTGCCTCAAATTCACCGTCGGTAGCCACCACGGTCACCTCTGCTGCTCCGGAAAAGGGTGCAGATGCATTGACGCTTAACTGGTGATCAGAAACAGAGAAGGCCAGGTTTTCCTGGTCACAGTTCACCGAATAGGTAAGCGGATCCCCGTCTGGATCACTGAATACGTTGAGCAGGTTATCATAAACCACCAGGTCTGTATTCAGCCCGGCAATCTCATAATCAGGTATGGCACCGGTTACCTCAACCGCATGATTAACAACGAACTCGCTACTGACCAGTCGGACTCTTCCAAACCCGTCGGCATTCTTCCAGTGGTCATTATAGGCATTTTTTGGCACCCAGACCGAACCAAAAAAATTGTCCCTCTCACCATCATTGGCATCATTGTCGCAATAGGCCATGCTGAGGCCCATCTCCTTTCCCTCTTCAAGGGTTATCCTGGAGGCTTCAGGGTTGGTGTGGTCGTAGGTATCATCAAATACCTTCATGGAAAATTCATAGAGATAGCTGTTGCCTGACTTTTTCAGTGCCAGCTCCGGAAAATGGCCTGCATAATCCATAATTTCCCAACCGGCTCCCAGGTCACAGGCGAAGAATGAGGTCTCAGTTCCTCCCTCAGCCGGGGCATTCACAGCCAAATGATATGCAAATGCATTGTTATTTATATCATGGGTGCCACCCGACATATCCTCATCAAAGAACACCTCCACGATATCAAAGTTATAATAACCGCCATCGGGGTAGGTGTAGCCATCGATAAAGGCCTCATCGGTGATCTCCACAAAGAAATAGACCAGGTTCTCCGGTTGGGACCAGCTCACCTTGAAACGGCCGTAAAAGTCGGACGAATCGATCTTCTCCCCCCAGTTGATCCAGGTCTCATCCAAACCGTACCACGCTGTACCGGCCCAACAATCGTCTGCCTGATCTCCGTCGATAACAGGGATTGTTTCAGCTTCCGGTGCGGTAACTACACAATCTATATTGGATTTTTCAGTAATCAATTCGATGCCTTCACCAGTGCCCAGATTCCGGGAATAGAGTCTCTCTGAGGGATTGTTCCAGTGCTCGAAAACACCCAGGCTGCCCATTGGACTTCCATCCCCTTCAGGGTCGTAATCCAGGCCATCGGGCCAGTAATCACTGCTGGCACACTGCGACAGGTAGTCGGCAATCTCGACCTTCATTTCGATGGGGTAATCATCCTTTGCCGGATCATCAATGTTCTCCTGGAACAATATATCATAACAGACCGATTCCAGTGCTACAGGATCCTGTCCCACAAATATGGAGTTGGGATAGTCATCATTAAAGGGTTCCGATTTGAACTTTTCGATCCATCCCTGCCAGCTCTCACCTCCCCATATGCCATCAATGATATAGATCAACCCTTTTCCCCCGGTCTGGTCATGTCCCATATAATCGACCGTATGCCTGTATTTTCCATCCCCCCGGGTGTTCCATGGCAAACTGTAGTGCATGTTGATGGCAAACTGACTCTTCGGATTATCCCCCTTTTCAAGGAATGATCCCTGGTGGTTCTTTGCAATCAGGGTAATCCCCCCCTCATTATGGGTTTTCAGACAGGGGATGTTGATCACATAGGTGGCATCGAGGTATTGCTGGGGCAGGGTGGATTCATACTGCTTGTCGCTGAATTTCAGTACCGCCTCGGATGAGGGGACGGTCTGGTGAACACCGTTGCCGCCTGCACCATCCACATAATAGACATCAGGGTATTTGCTCATAACCAGTTCCCTGTACTCCTTCCTGAATTCACGGTAGGGATCGCCCATGGTGATGTCAGATTGTGCAACACCCACCACGTTGACCAGCTGGTCCAGAATGGCATTGAGCAGCTGTGGTGTGGCATCCATCCTGCTGGGCCTTTCGTTGATACTTGCACTCTGGTTTGTCAGATTGATCTTAAAAGCGATCTTCTCCCCCGGAGTATACCCCACATCACCCCTGGTATGGGTCTGGTTGAATGACCTGAAGATGGCATCCCATGCATCGGAGATGTCCTGGGTCCCTGCATATTGGATGATGGAGAGTTCAAGCATCTCGCTGATCACACTTTCATCTGCATTGTCGTTGCTGTACCAGAAATCGGTACTCCCGTTTTGTGGGACATAGTTCTCATTGGTGGCCCTTTGATCGTGGATCCAGACCACCCTGCCGGGATGCAGTCCCTGTGCCTCTCCGATCGGTTCATTGGAGGTCACAGGGAAGGTGTTGTCCATGGGATTCAGTACACTGGCAATGGTCTCCTTTGGGTCCTGTACAAAGATCAGTGCAAATGCAACAATTGATATCAACAGGAACACGGAAGCAGCCAGGTACCTCGATTTTTTCAGTGAAGTCCTGAACTTCTTCAAAGAGAATATGGAGGCGCTGATCCCCAGCAGGTAGATAACAAAGGCTGACATGATGGGAGCCGCAGCCCGCATGCAGGGATAGGTGGCACGGCTGGGTTTTGGGATCACCCTGACCAGGAACCATATGGTGGATGCAATTCCGGTTATAATAAAAGTGATCTTATAAGGAACCCTGATGCTCCTAATGCGGGTGATAAGTCTTGATATTTGCATAATTATTGGGCGCTAGTTGAATTCAAAAATAGTTATTCGACCAAAATTTAGTCTGCCAATTCCAGCATCTCACACCCTGCCAGAAGGAAGGCTCCGGTGGCATAAACCTGCCATTGGTGGTCATAAAACGGGTAGGGTGAGCCGGCCACCTGCTGGACATATCCAAGACGTCCCCACTCATTCACATTTTGGGTAAGTGCCTTCCATGCCCGCTCTACAGCAGGCTTGTGTGAAGCATCCAGCAATCCGTTGTTGATCCCCCAGGCCAGGGCAAAGGTGAAAAAGGAGCTACCACTGCTCTCCCCCATATTCAGGTATTCCGGATCGATCAGGCTTACACGCCACAATCCATCCTCATCCTGAAGGCTAAGCAGTTTTTGGGCCATCTCCCTGTACTGCTGCTCAAATTTCTCACGGTTCTTATAGTCGGATGGCATATCCTCCAGCAACCGGGACAGGCCTGCAATGACCCAGCCATTACCTCTTGCCCAGAATATCTTCTTACCGTTCTCCGAACGCTGATCAAAGAAGCGATCGTCCCTGTAATAGAGAGAGTCATCCTTTGAATAGAGGTAGTCGGAGGTTTTCCACCACTGGGTGTCAGCATATTCAAGGTATTTGGGATTGCCGGTCACCTTAGACATGGAGATGAAGGAGGGGGGAGCCATGTAAAGGGCGTCACACCAGCTCCACCACTCCAGGCGGGCAGGATTCTCTTCAAACCTGACGTCGGTAAGTGCCTTGTATTTTCTGGCCAGGTGGATGTCCATGGCCCAACGGGCCTTATCGATGTACTTTGGATCGCCGCGCTCCTCATACAGATCAGCCCACACATCCACAATGGTCAGCCGGTCGGCATGGAAGATATCATCCAGCAATTCCCAATCTGCCTGGTCACCCACATTGATCATCTCATCGGCATAGCGTTGCTCACCGGTTTCCTGGTAGAGGCGCATCAATCCGGTATAGAATGCTCCGTACAGCCAGTCCAGGTGGTTTCGCCTGAATGAGCGGCCGGGCAGTGGGTTGGCCAGCTGCCAGTCAGCCACACGGTGCATCAGCTCCATGATTCCCTCAGATGAGAGGGGATCTGTCGCACGAGGAGAGGGAATTCCCATTTTAATGGAGGCATGAAAGCGGTTCCCGAATGCCTGGTCATTCCGGCGTTTCTGTATACCGGGACTGGCATAGTGCAGGTACTTTGTGTTCTGCATCCAGAGTAGCTGGAGCGGATTCCCCTCCCCTGCTCCGCGGACAGCAAACGGACGTATATTGTCCTTGGATGAGCCGCGGGTTATGGCCTCAACACGCCAGCTCTTGCCCCCGTTGATTGTCTTCCATTGCTCAATTTCGAAAACCGAATCGCGGTTCACCGACAGGTAGAGCACCGAAGGATCCTCATGATCAAGTACAATCCCTCCCGAATAGTTTGGCTCGGGCTCCGTTTTACCCTCGGGAGTTTCCGGGAACCAGCCTCCTGAATTCACCAGGGTGTGTTTGATCCACTCCTCTCCGTCCCAACGGGCATAGCTATACAGGTGGCTTTGATCATCCGGAAAGCGGGCATAGACCAGCGCAGGATTTCCCTGCTGATCTTCGGCAATGTCCCAAATCCAGGCCTTCTCCTTTGTGAGTGTTGCATCATAAACCACATCCATATCCCTGGGCTGATGCGGTTCGGTTCCCTCCTTCCGGATCAAATCGCCGTTGGCCCTGTAGAAGGCTCCGTCCTGGTAATACATGTAGTAGATGCTGTTTTCAGGTTCATTGCGTGGATGTCCGTCGGTCAGGGCAATGTGGATCTTATCCATCCCATTTGAGGAGATCTTCACATAGGGCCTTCGGAAGGGGTAAGTACGCTCAGGCATGCAAAATATTTCTCCTTCACTCCATGTGGCACCGTTGTTCTCCGAGGTGGCATAGGTGGGTTTTCCATCTATCCCGCGCCAGAACAGGAAGATGCGGCCATCCTCTTCTGAAAGCTTTACCGGGTTGGTATAGGTGTAACTCTCGCTCCCAAGGGCAAGCAGGGCCGGATCATTTAGTTTGAGCAGTTTTCCTTCATGCCACTGGCTCACATCTTCTGGTCTCTTTGCACGGATAAAGTAGAGTCCCTCGGGACCGGTGTGGGGACTGAAAAAGAGCAGCAGGTGCCCCTCCTCATCAATCAGGATAGAGGGGTTGTCATGGTCATCGATCTCCAGGTCATTGAAGATGGTGCGGGAGATTGTCTGGCGGCTATCGTGGTCATAATAACCCACATGCACATCCCCGAAGTTGTCGATCCACCCCGCATAGGTCCGCCGGTGCTCCCCTTCATAATAGACCGCCCTGGGGTCGGAAAGCCAGCACCAGACCCCGTTGAAGGTGAATGATTGGTATGCCTCGGAATGCATTCCACTCCCTTTCACAGGACGGGACTTAACAAACTTCTGGGCCGAAAGTTGAAAATTGAAAGTTACAAACAGGACACTTAGCATGAGTGCCTTCAGGAGTGTCTTAAGGGGTGTCTTCATAAGTATACAGAATATTTTAAAAACGGAAACCAAGTTAACAATTTCCCATAAAAACCGGAAAGTTCAGACAAACCCTTTTCAGGCAAGAGGGGCTACCCCATAACCACCACAATATCAGTCTTTGCAGTTAAACGACCCTCGGGGATAAACCCATACCGGCAATCCTCTCCATTCACCCTGATGGAGCGGACTCCCATTTGTACTCCGTCCGGATTGGCAACACGGATATGCAGGGTTCTTCCCCTGAAGCTCCTGGTGGCGGTGAAGTCCTTCCAGTGAGACGGAATGCATGGATCGATCCTGATCCCGTTGTAGTCTGGTTTGATGCCAAGGATGTACTGGCTCACGGCATAGTAGGTCCATGTGGCCGATCCGCTGAGCCAGGGTACCCTGGAGGCACCCTGTTTGGGACTTTCGCCGGCATGTGTGCTCTGGCAAACTACGTAAGGTTCAATCTCCCTCACTTCGGCCCGGGTATTGTATGCAGCGGGAAGATAGGCCCGCAGGTATTCATAGGCCCTGTTTCCCCTCCCCAGCATCGCCTCTGCCATCACTGCCCACCCCTGGGTATGGATGAAGATCCCCCCATTCTCTTTCAGGCCCGGATTCATGAGCATGGCCCGGACAATATTATAATCGGACGAAGTAAAGGGTGGAGCACACACCTTCAACCCGAAACTGGTGGCCAGCTCTTTGTTTACCTGCTCCATGGCACCCCTGGCCTGTTCGTTCGAGGCCGCCCCACTGATGACCGACCAGAGTTGTGGATTGAGGAATATCTTACCTTCCGGGCTCTCTGCAGAACCGAATTTCATACCATCCGCCCGGTATCCCCTCATAAACCAGTTGCCATCCCATGCATGCTCCTGCAGGTTGCTATCCAGCTTCTCCAGCTCCCCTGCCCCCCACTCCTCTTCAGCTTTCTCTGAGAGCATCCCCGATATCTCAACGTACTCCGAAAGGGCCAGGCGCAACTGCATGGCCACAAAGACCGACTCCCCGTCATCCCCAAACCGGAGACAATCGTTCCAGTCCGCCTGCAAACCAAACGGCATCCCATGTTTTCCCGATCGCTCTATTGAGAACTCAATGGCCCGCCGCAGGTGTAGCAATACCGGATCGTTCCCTTTGTCCGCATAGGGAATCTCTTTTCGGTAGAAATCCAGGTCTCCCGGGCCCTTTTTCCCTCTACACCCGCATTTCCGATCCCCACGATAACCAGGAACTCCCGGGTCTCACGCGGCTCCAGGGTGAGATCCCCGCAAAGAGAACCACAGGGATTGTCTCCGTAACCCAGACTGCCTGATGGTTCACCTTTCTCAACTGCCAGGGGATTGGCATAGGTTCGGTAAGGCCCCAGGAAGGCCTCTCTGTCGGTATCATATCCCACCAGATCAAGTCCCGACAGTGCCTGGAAGGTATGTCTGCCCTGGTCTTTCTCTCTGAAGTTGTGCGGCATCTCCGGGATATTCACATTGGTCCCGTGATCGATAATGCCATCCTCAACCTCCATCGTCGAGGTATACTGTACATACTGGATGTTCAACAGATCATCTATGGCATTCCAGTTCCCGGTATACTCCACATAGCTGAAGGCCCTCAGCCTCCTGGGGATCTCTCCCTTGTTGGTCACCCGGACTTTCCACAACTCCAGGGTCCGGTCCAGCGGAACAAAATAGGTGGTCTCCGAGGCTATTCCATTGTATTCCGATGTAATCACCGAATAGGCAGTGCCGTGCCTGCAGATGGATTTATAGGTGGAGAGTGGTTTGCCCACAGGTTGCCATGCATTGGACCAGAAATCTTTCGAATCCCTGTCATGAAAGTAGATGTACCTGCCGGGCTGGTCAGCGGGAACGCTGTTAAAACGCATGCGCATAAAACGGCCCATTCCACCCGACCTGTAGAAACTGTATCCGCCGGCGTTGTTGGTAATAATGGCTCCATAGGTGGTATTCCCAAGGTAGTTGCTCCATGATTTGGGTGTATCGGGACGATCAATTACATACTCCCTGTTGCGGTCATCAAAATCTCCGTACTTCATAACGACAAGGGGTTGAATTAAAAAAGAGCCTGTCAGAGGATTACAAACAGAAACAAAAAGAGCAATGCCACAAGCAGGACAAAAAGAAGGATCTCAATTCCCTGTTGACGGCTGAAACGTTTAATAAATGGCATAACATTACAATCTGAATACAAATGTAATGCAGGAGAGTCCAGGGAAGGTTTGCTCACTTGTAAAAAAGGTACAGTATTCTACTTCATATACTCTTTTGGAGATACAGAGTACATTTCACTGAAGCAGGTTGAGAAATACTTTGGATTATTAAATCCGACCGAATAGGCAACTTCCGAGATGTTGTAGTTTCCCTGTTTCAGAAGCCTGGCAGCCACTTTAAGGCGGATGGTGCGGACATAGATATTCACCGTCATGCCTGTAAGCGTTTTCAGTTTCTTGTAGAGGTTACCCTTGCTCATGCCCAGTTCAGCAGCCAGGATATCGCCCGAGAGTTCAGAATTATCAATGTTATCCTCCACAAGCTTCACAAACTTCTCCAGGAATCCCTGATCGATCTGACTGATCTTGATGTTCTCCGGAATGTAATTGGCCGATTTTGAGAAATTATCGGCCATCTGTTTCCTACTCTCAAGGATGTTCTTCACCTTCAGTTTCAGCACTCCGGGATTAAATGGTTTTGTAATATAATCGTCTGCTCCCGATTCAAATCCTTTGATCTGGCTCTCCGTAGCGGTTTTTGCAGTAAGCAGGATGACCGGAATGTGGCTTGTAAGTTCATCTTCCTTGACTCTTTTACAGAACTCGAAGCCATCCATCCCGGGCATCATAATATCGCTGATAATCAGGTCCGGAAGATTCTGTCCGGATACAGAAAGCCCCTCCTTCCCATTCTGTGCCACCATCACATTATAGGTATCACTCATCTCATTATAGAGAAACTTCTGAAGGTCGGGATTATCCTCCACCACCAGGATCCTGAAAAGATCCTCCCCCACAAGCGGGTTGTCGAACGGATCACTCCTGGTGTATTCATAGGTCTCCAGCATGGAAGAGATGTATTCCATGGTGAGATCGCTCTCCGGTTCCACAAGAATCTCATCCGGCTTATATACCTCCCTGTTCAACGGCAGATAGACCTCAAAACAGGTTCCCTTATTCTGCTCGCTGTGAACTTCGATCCGGCCATGGTGCTTCTCTACAAGATCCTTTGACAGGGAGAGCCCGATTCCCGAACTGATGCGGGCCGACTGGTGCTTGTTGGTCACCTGGTAAAACCGGTCAAAAATATGGGGAAGATACTTTCCGGGTATACCGGGACCACTATCCTCAACAGCGATTTTCAGCCAGTCAGCACCATCCTTTTGCACCCTCTCCAAAGTAAACAGGATCCCTCCCCTGACCGGGGTATATTTAAATGCGTTGGAGAGCAGGTTGTAGAAGATCTTCTCAATTTTATCCGCATCAAACAGAACCTTCACAGAGGAGAGATCGGAGCTGAACCTGAAGTCAACTTCCTTCTTCTCCGCATAGGGAATAAAGAGCTGGTGAATCTCTTCCAGATACTTTACCAGATCGTCTTCAACCACTGCCAGCTCCAAATTTCCGGTCTCCACACGTCGCACCTCCAGCAACTGGTTGATCAGTTTGAACAGCCGCCGCTCATTCCGGTACATCAACTCCAGCTCCTGCTTTACAGTTGAAACGTCATCATAGTTTTCCCGGCTGAGCAACTTTTCGGTTGGTCCCAGGAGAAGTGTGAGCGGTGTTCTGAATTCGTGTGATATGTTGGTGTAGAACTTGAGCTTCATCTGGTCCGATTCATGCAGCTTTTCGGCCATAAGCTGTATCTCATCACTTCGCTCTTCGAGCAATCTGTTGGCCTCTTTCAGGTCGCGGGTACGCTCTTCTACCTCATCGGCCAGCACCTTTTTCTGGTTTTCAAGCACCCGGGTCCTGATCTGCAGGATCAGGATGAAGAGCAGCAGGATCACAACAGCAGTAAGAAACCTGAACCACGAGGTTTGCCAGAATGGAGGCAGGATACTCAGTACAATCTCTGCGGGTCTCCTGAAAACGGTTCCATCACGGGTACTTCCCTTTACCTTAAGGGTATAATCTCCACTGGGAAGATTGGTATAGCTAACAAACCGGTGACCAGCATCCGCATCATTCCACGACTCCTCAAATCCATCAAGCATGAACTGGTACCTGATCTTACCTGCAGCTGCAATATCCAGTGATGCAAATTCAAAAGAGATAAACCGCTCCTTATGGGTAAGGCTGAGCTTGTCTGTATACTGAATCGAACGCTCCAGTACAACACGGCCGTTGACGGTGTCAAAGGGAAGAACCGGATGACCCGAAATGTTGAATCCTGTAAAGGCCAAGGCGGCATCATACTCAGGTGTCTCTTTAATCTCCTCCGGATCAAAGTAGTTGATCCCGTTGGTACCTCCGAAATACATGATACCCTCACTGTTCTTAAAAAAGGCACCTTCACTAAATTCATCCCCTGTCAGTCCATCCTCTGTGGTATAGACACTGATCTTCTCAGTGAGTGGATCAAACCGGGCCATACCCCGGTTGGTGCTCATCCAGAGGTTTCCAACCTTGTCTTCTAAAACCCCATGGACTGTATAACTGGGAAGGCCATCTTCCATAGAGATTTCAGAAAATTCACCGGTCTGCCTGTCGAATCTGTTCAAACCTCCGGCTTTTGTTCCTATCCAAAGGAGCTCTTCACCATGGATCTCCGGTTCAAGAATACATCTGACCCGGTTGTTGGAGAGAGAAAGCGGATTGTCAGGGTCATGTACATAATGGTTGAATTTACCGCTCTCCCGGTTAAAACTGTTCAAGCCACCATGAGTACCCAGCCAGAGCAGGCCCTCCGAGTCCTCATAAATGTACCTGATATAAGGAGAGTTGGTGCCGGAGCTATCTCCCGTTGATACCACAGGAAAGTATTCGAAGGAGGTACCATCCTCCCTGATCTGGCCCAATCCGTTGTTCGTTGCTCCAAAATAGACCTGCCCATCCTTCGTAACACAAATGGACCTCATCGACCAGTGCCGGAAGGAGGTAGTATCCTCTTCATTGTGGTGGAAATTCAGGAAACGCTCTCTGACCGGATCATAAAGGCTCGCTTTATAGTCAAATGAACCCATCCAGATCTTCCCATCGGGGGCCTCTGCCATGGTCCCTATCAGATTGGCCGCCAGTTGACCGGAGGTTTCATAACTCACTCCCCGTTTCAGGTCATAATGGTTGCCGTAACCATAGGTGGTTCCACTGTGCAGGTCGATCCTGTTCAGTTCGGTCTTGGTGCCAATGTACAGATGTTGATTGTCGTCCTCATAGATGGAGTATACTTCACTGTCGGTAATGAACAACCCGCGCCCGGGATGGTTGTCGATGGTCCTGAATTTCCTGGCGTTCAGATCCACCCTGTACACCCCGAGACTCTCTGTCCCAACCCACAGCAAACCGGTACGGCTCTCCATCAGGATGTGGATCCTGTCCCCTTCAAACCCAAAAGGATCCTCTTTGCCTGCTACAATCACCTCAATGCCCCTGGTGTCTGGAGAGAGGTGAAACAGGTTTGTCACCTGCTGGTCATTGGAGGCAACCCAAACGGTTCCTTTCGAGTCCTCAAGCAGTTGAAAGATCTTGATATTCCGGGTCTCCTGATAGAGCTGCTCCTCATAACGCTCTCCCCTCTTTACGATTCGGTAAAGACCATGCTGGGAGGCCACAAGCATCTCTCCTTCTGAGGTTTGCATGATATCAAAAATACCCGGTAGAAGGTTTGGATTCAGGGGAGTGTCCACCATTTTAATCACCCTGCTGTGCCGATCATCTGGATCTTCGATGATGTTTAGCCCCCCGCTGGTTGTACCTACCCAAATGGATCCGTCAGATGCACCGGATCCACAGATAATGGAGTTGTCATTCAGGTGAAAACTGTCAGGCGGATCGGATATGTACCGCTTCACCTTACCCGTTGAGCGATCCATACGGTTCAGCCCGTTCCTGGTTCCAATCCAGAGGTCTCCTTGCCTGTCCTCGAAGAGGGTCGTAATGCGGTTATCACTCAGGGAACCCGGTTCTGTCCCATTATGTTGAAAAACGGTAAATGAATCCTCAATCCTGTTGTACAGATTCAGGCCGTTGTCTGTACCGATCCATAACTGTCCGTCCGAGTCTTCAATAAAACTGATTGACCTGTCAGGTGCATCCACAAGGGTGGCGTTGCTTGAGATGGAGCCGTGTACCAGGGAGTCGGGCTGGTACCAGTGAAAGGTCTCTGTAAAAGGGTCAAACCGCTCAATCCCGGTACCGCCATAGGTGATCCATAACTGGTTGGATTGATCGAGGTAAAGATCTTTGATCCAGCTGTCTGAAGGGCTTCGGTTGTCCTGCCCCTTGAAGTAGGTTTTAAAATCGTACCCGTCAAACCTGCACAATCCGTCCTGGGTACCGATCCAGATGAAGCCCAGGCTGTCTTCAACAATGGATGATACAAGGCTGTGGGACAACCCATCCTCCACCCCCAGGTGATGGAAACGAATCTCTGACTGTTGTCCGCTTAAAAAAAGCAGGAAAACAAACAAAAAAACTATAAAGGTGAATTGTCTCTTCATGATGGCCACAGGATCGCTTGCCGAGCTAAATTTAGAAAAATTTAACAGGATGCACCCATTTGGAGAGACGCTCTGCTTACTCTTTGATGAATTTCAACACCACCGGTTCATCCGAATCCCTGATTACCAGCGCATAGATACCCGGGGCGATTCCTGAGAGATCCAGTTCGCCCACCGGACCCGACACCATTTGTGTTAAACAGACCCTTCCTGCAATGTCTGTGACGGAGATCCTTGTGGATGCAGCCGGCAACCCTTCCATATAGAGTGTTTCGCCGGCGGGGTTGGGATAAACATGGGAGATAAAATCCCGGGGATCATCCACTCCGTTTTCACAATCTGTTCCCTGGTTTGAGATGATCACCTCCACTTCATCGGAGACCATCGGGTTATCCCAGGCAGAGGCCCTCACTGTGATGATACCATTTCCACCGCATGTTCCGGAACCCTCAATCTCGAACCCGTAGGATTTCAATCCATAAATCACCTCCACTCCGTTGGTCTCCACCTCCCATACAGCCCCATCCCAGAACAGGCTTTCGGGCAGTACATCTGCCCTTAAGATCTTCGATCTTCTGCTATCTATTACAAAGTTATCCGAACCGTAAGGATAGATCGAGAGGGAGGATGCTGTAACATAATCATAAAATCCCAGTGGTAAAGGGTCCAATCCCTGGTCGTTGCCAGTAAAAGTGATGACCACCATGCTGAATGCGGGCAGATCAACAATCACACCATCAGATATGGTGAACTGTGAGGAGTCTATGGTCGCCTCCTTTGCACTGAAATTGGCACCCGAGATCAGATACCTCTTTGCTGTCTCAGGGGCAATGAGCTGTATCTCTTCAGGCAGATTGAGCTGCACCCTGTAGTCATGTTCAAAATCCCGGCTAAACAGCAAGATGCTGTAGTCTTCTCCGTCGGCATAAACATGACAACCCACCGGGTCGGCCGCTACCTTGCTGCCTGCGGCATTTGAGATGGTTGCCATCGTCTCCATGTCACTCTCCAGCACATCTCCTGTGCAATATTTATTAAAATAGCGGGTGGTGTGATAGAGGGGTGTTTTCTGGTAATCCTGCGCCGGAATAATCATCTTCCACTGTCCATGTGAAAAATGAAATATATTGGGGATGGCAGCACCTCGCTCAATGGCCGATGCATAGTAATCGGTCTGGACAACCGCCTGGCCCAGGCGACCATAATAGCTGTTATTGGTCATGTTAGACTCGTAGAAGTGAAACGGTTTCAGTTCACCAGAATACTTCGCAATGGTCAGCATGGTCCCGTCAAGCCCCTCCAGGTTTCGTACCATCTCCCAGATCCCGTTCTTATAGTAGTCACCTTCGCTCTTCCCCGGATCTATTTCCGGTGAATAGGTCAGGTTCCCACCCAGGTATCCACTCACTGCAAACCAGTCGACCTCCCCGCTGTCCCCTTCAAGCACCTTCTCATGTAGTCCATAGCTATCACTCAGGACCGGGTTTCTTCCGCTGTATGTGAGAAATATTTTTGTCGAATCGTAGTATTCCGAAGCCTTCATCAACAGCGCCATCTCCCTGGCCCATGCACCGTATACGCTATAGTCAGAACCTATTGATGCATAGTGGGCATCGGCACCCCAAACTTCATTCCCAAACTCAAAGATCATCCCCCTGCTTCCCTCAAGCAGCGAAGCGCTATATCCTTCCGATGCCCTGATGGCACCATACTCACTGTCGGGCGGACCCGCCACATACTCCAGAAAATTGGCAA
Organism: Bacteroidota bacterium; assembly: GCA_039714775.1. Lineage (GTDB taxonomy): Bacteria > Bacteroidota > Bacteroidia > Bacteroidales. Next base: position 5,525 of record JBDLIQ010000032.1, on the reverse strand, counting down.
ATGTACCCGGATCGGTCATCCAGTCGCTGCCGGCCGACACCCCGCATGTAATGACCGAATAAGCATCCAGTTCATTGCACAGATTGATCAATTCGCCAAAAGTGATCTGCTTCCCGGTCCCGATGTGGTTACTGAATGTCATGGGATTGGCTCCAATGCCACCCCATCTGATGGAAGCCACCTCCAACGAATCCAGCAGCTCAAGCTGTCTGGGATCATCAAGGAAATCTCCGGTTTCATAATCGGGATTGACCCCGATACCTTCACTCCTGGCAATGGAATTCATATGGATATTGAGCCTGGCTTTTTTATCTGAAATGCTGGTTTCATATGGATCAAATGCAAGTGTAGTTACTGAAAAGGGGGCACTCCTGACCGATACATTGTATGCTGCATCAATGGACTCAACCTCAATGATATATTCGGTTTCCGGATAGAGATCATATATAAAGGATGCCTCCTCGTATATGAGACCCGATCCATTATAGAGTATATCATCCACATAAAGGTTATAACCCCGAACCTCTGACTCATTATCATAAGCACCGCTCCAGTCTATTTTAATGGCCAGGTCCGCTATGACCGAAGCTTCCACCAGTGAAGGTGGAGAAGGCGGATTGCTGTCCGGTCCGTATGTAGTGGCACAAACTATTGAGCTTTCTGCCGACTCATTTCCGGCCCAGTCCGCAGCGGTCACCATCACACAGTATTTTGTCTCGGAAGAGAGTCCGGTTGCAGTGTATGTGGTCCCTGTCACCGGGAGATCATGTGCCCTTTTTCCATCCACATATACCTGATATCCTGCCAGGCTGACATCATCTGAAGAGGGGGACCAGCTGATTCTGATGTCATCGATTCCGGTCCCCTCCAGGGTCAGATTCTCAACCGTTACCGGCTTGTTGATATCATACACATAGGAGAGGTATTCGGCAGGAATATATGCCTTCTCAATGCCGGGACCCTCCCACATGATTCCTCCTACCAGGTCATGAATATTCCAGTGGGTTCCATATATGGCATAGCTCTTTCCGGATTCCAGGGAGACCTGAACTGATTTGTACTCCTGAAACACAGGGTTGGTTCCAATCATCCCCGTTTCCGGCGAAACGTACTGGATCACCTCCACATTGTCGAAACTCTCGTCCGTACTGAGTCCGATGCTGCCTCTGCCCCCCCCGCAAATGTTATAGAAATAGTACTCCCCCGAAACCGGTGGAATAAGATAACCTTTAAAGAAGGCTGTGAAAAAATCGGTCCCGGTACAGATGGGAGCCGTACAATCGGAATAGACCGATAACTTCAACCCCTCCAGGTCAATCTCATCATAGGGGGCATATGAGCTATCGATGATCATGCTATAGGCCGGGTTGGCATCCAGCGGAACCACCTCCTGCCAGAATACAATATCGTGGATCTCAAAATTGATACCCGGATTATTGTAAGGCCCCACCCGGATCTCAGCGGATGTAGTTGCAGTGCCATCGGTATCGGACGCCTCTATCTGGAGGGTTACTGTTCCTGTTGTTCCCTTCTCGATCAGGTGTACAATGGCAACTGTATTCCCGGCTGTGTAAGCCACATCCTGTACTTCAACCACATCCGTATCTGAGGATGTAACCGTAAAGGTAATCTCCTGTTCCACTCCCGGATCATTGTCATTCACGTCAGGAATCAACAGGAAATTCTCTCCTGTATTTGCATAGAGGGTGTCATCAGCGGGTTTGCCTATCGAAACCGGATTTTGCGCATGCACACCAACAATTGCTGTAATGAAAACGGATAATACAAAGTTTGCTTTACTCATTATAGTTTCAGATTGAAGAAAGTTTCTCAAAAATAGCGCTTTCTCATAAGAGTCATATTAAATACTTTCGCCAAAGAGACCACTATTTTCACTCTTGATTCTCTACCTTTATATCCATGAAGATACCATCCAGACCTTCTGAACCTGATATTGAGAACCTCTATAAAACACTCCGGCGCGAGAAGGCCGATCGCCCTGTCCTGTTCGAATTTATCGTGAACCTGGATATCTGCCAGGAGGCTGCACAGCTGAATACCCGGCCCGAACAGGGATCGCTGGAATATTACAGGATGATCATTGATGGCTTTAAAAACCTGGGGTACGATCATGCCCCGGTCTATACGGTGGGAAGTGATATCTACTCTTTTGAGAAGGGTAACACTGAATCGCTTGACAGCAGGTCGCAGAACCAGGGTGCGCTGATTACTGACCATGAATCATTTGAAAAATACCGGTGGCGGGATGCAAAAAGCGCCAATTATGATATCTACCACCAGCTCTCTGCACACCTTCCCGATGGAATGAAATTGCTTGGATTCAGCAACGGGGGGATCCTTGAAAATGCTACCGATATTGTAGGTTTTGAGAACCTTGCCACCATATACCTGATGGACCCCGGCCTTGCCCGGGAGGTATTTGACAACATCGGAAAACAACTATTGGAGTTTTACTCCATCATATCATCCATTGAGTCTGTCGGCGCCTGTGTGGTGAACGATGACTGGGGTTTTAAGACACAGTCCATCTTCCCTCCCGAGATGATGGAGGAGTATGTATTTCCCTATACCAGGAAGATCGTGCAGGCGATCCATGACAACGGGAAACCGGCCATCCTGCACAGTTGCGGATACCTGAAAGAGTTGATGAATGTGATTATCGATGACCTCAAACTGGATGGGAAACACAGTTTTGAGGATGGGATCTATCCTGTAGAGGATGCCTGGGAGTGGTGGCACGACCGCATTGCCATCATGGGGGGCATCGATGTGGACTATCTTGCCCGTAGATCCCCTGAAGAGATTTACCAGAGGGCCATGAAGCTCCTTGAACAAACCTTTGATCACGGAGGGTATGCCCTGGGGTCCGGGAACAGCATCCCGGGTTATATTCCCCGTGAGAACTATTTTGCCATGTTAAGGGCAGCGGCAGACTTCAACAGGTAACCGGGTGGCCGGTCAGGATGGCTCCGGTCCGTAGATAAGCACGTCATCAATATCTATTTTGTATCCCTCTTCCGGGTTGGTCCAGATAATCTTTACCCGGTGGGGACCCTCCGGCAGGTTGTATCGCCAGGAGATCTCATGGCGCCTGGTCCTGAATGGAGTGGGAAGAACTGCATGCTCATACAGTTCGCCGTCAACATATACATCCACCTCAAGCACCCGCTCCTGACCGGTTCCGGGAACCCCTTCAGGGTTCACGCTGGCAATTTTCCGGGCACCACCCCTGACCACAAATCCCTTTCCCTCAAAATCGAAACTGTACTCTGTGGGTCCGTCATGATAGAGCCTGTTCTCTCCCCAGGGTACAAAAATGTTCCTCACCGGATAATGACCTTCAAAGGCCCGTTCATATTTCACAGCAACCGGCTCCTGGATGGGAATGCTCACCTCTTCACCTTCGGTTGTCCCCCCGTTGGTGCTGATCATTCCCAGGGCCTGCCTGAAACTCATCTCATAGGTGTCATTGAGTGAAATGGTGGTGTATTTAAAATCCCTCTCCTCCACCCTGTCCAGCCCCTGCTTCCAGTGGGCGGGAATGTTATCATAACCGAGAATGGCCCCCAGGATCCCGCCCGCACTGGCCGGATTACAATCCGAATCCTGTCCGCACCGGGTGCTGATGTCGATGGTCTTTCCAAAATCCCCTTCACCATAGAGCATGCCAATGACGATATAGGCAGCATTGATCTTTGCATCGATATCCAGGGGACGAAACACCCCTTCCGGACAGCCGATATCGGATGACCACCTCTTCTCAACCTCGAACCAGGTACGTTTCCAATCCCCGGGAAACTCGCTGTGCCATCCGATCACATCGTGAATACACTGATAGAACAGGCTCTCTTCAGGAATGACCCTGAGTGCTTCAGAGACAATGAACCCGATGTCGTCCGAATAGAATGAGAGGGCGTACATGGCAGCTACATAGACCCCGCCATACCATCCGTCGCCATAATTCATGATGTGCCCAATACGGTCACACACCTCCGAGGAGGAGTTCACCATCCCCGGGTTCATCAATCCGGCAAAATCAGCCTCGATCTGAAAATCGATATCATCTGCATGGGGGTTGTTCTCCCAGTGCCCTGAGGCAGGTGGCTCCAGACCATTCAGAATATTGTACCTGGCAGCCTGGTTGGCATGCCACAGATCGTATTCCGCATTGGCAAATGCCCTGGCGTGAGACAGGGCTGGTGCATCAAGCCCCTCTTTTTCAAAAACATCAACAAAGGTCAGATCCATATAAATATCATCATACAAACCCGGAGCGTTGTTGTACCACCACTCCATTCTGGTCTCATCCCAATCGAGGGGTATATAATCCTGGATCATGGTTCCGTTGTACCGGAACTCGGTTGGACCTCCATAGGTACATCCAATGACCTGGCCTGCCCATCCTCCCCTGATCTTATCCATCAGATCTGCCTTTGAGAGGGTGAACTGTTGAGGGTATTCGTGATGAAACTGTGAATTTCGTTCCGCGGTATTGCTGCAGGAAACCAGCAGGATAGCTAGTAAGGTGATGATGGTGGTGTGCTTCATATCTGTTGAATTAACTATTTCTTATGCTGTTCAAGGAAGTAGTCTGTCTCCTCCCTCCTGGGAATTGAGCTCTGGGCTCCCAGTTTCTGAACCGAGAGCGCTGCAGCTGCATGAGCTGAACGGATGGCATCCTCCAATGATTTACCCTCGGCCAGGGCTACAGCAAGGTTCCCGTTAAAAACATCGCCTGCCGCTGTGGTATCTTCTGCAGAGACCTCAAAACCGGGAACCATCCTGACAATCCCTGAGGTTCGATCCGAAAGAAAAGCACCCTCCGGTCCCAGGGTGATGACCACACTGTTAACACCCCGCTCATGAAGGATTTCTGCTGCATGCACAGCATCCTGCTCGCACTTTATTTCAACACCAGTCAGCCGTTCTGCCTCGGTCTCATTGGGTGTGATCATGTCAGTACATGCCAGGATCTCATCAGCCAATTCAGCAGCCGGGGCCGGATTCAGAATCACCTTTGTACCAAATTCCCTGCCCATCTCAACCGCCTTCTGCACAGTCTCCAGGGGGGTCTCAAGCTGAACCAGCATATAATCCGCCTCATCAAAAGCCTCTTCTGCCTCATCCAGATCATCGGGAAGCAGCACTGCATTTGCACCTGGAGCAACTGAGATGGCATTTTCCCCTCTCTCCGAAATGGTAATCATGGCAATCCCTGAGGGTGCTCCTTTGGACACCTTAATATTCTCTGTATTGATGTTATCCAGCCTGTAGCCTTTAACTGCCTCTTCACCATAGGCATCATCTCCAACCGATGCAATGAATACAACATCGCCCCCCGCCCTGGCAGCGGCCACAGCCTGGTTGGCCCCCTTGCCTCCGGGAAATGTCTGAAAGGCTCCTCCAAGCAGGGTTTCACCCGGACGGGGAATCTCAGGGACCTTAATGATCAGATCTGTGTTGGAGCTTCCGACAACTACGATTTTCTTCATAATGTTGAATTT
>JBDLIQ010000031.1:0-33493 GCA_039714775.1 Bacteroidota bacterium | reverse complement strand
TCGGATATATTCATCTTATAGATCTTCCGGATACCGTCATAGATCTCCTCTTCATGGGGTTTGGCCGTGTTCAGCTCATCGAAATCTTTATCAAAATAGTGATTACAGAAGTCGTTCCGAAGCTGATTTACTGCAGCCACCAGCTCGTTCTGTACCTGCAGGTACTTTCCGTAGGTGGTGGATCGGTCGTTCTGAAGAGAGATGACCCCTCTGGAAACCGGGCCCCTCCAGATTCCGTCGGGAGGTAACAGCGGAGAGCTTCCGGGAGGGAACCGGACCTCAATATCCTTTTTCTCAGGCAAGGTTTTACTGTTCATCGGGTTGGTAAAAAACTCGATGGTTTTGGCTTCCAGATCCAGCCGGTTCATCTCATGCCCACCCACCATCAGGCGGTCGCTTTTATTAAGAAGAACTACCATAACGTTTCGCTTGTTCACAGGTATATTGGGGAGGGGCTCATCCGGTTCCGGGGGAAGTAACCGGGTAATTCCTGTATCAATATCCATGGTGGTTGTAACCAGGAAAAAGATGAGAAGAAGGAATGCGATATCTGCCAGTGATCCTCCGTTTACTTCAGGTGTTTCTCGTGCCATAGGTCTCTTTTTGGTGTGGATGCCAACCTAAAAGACACAATAACCAGACCAAAATAAAAAAGAGAACATCCGCCTCAAACGGAAGTTCTCTTTTTTTACTTTACGGACTTCACCCTGCTTACGCCTCGTGAGGTTCTTCACCTGACGGCTCAGTTCCTTCGGTTCGGCTGTACAGAGGTTTCAGACTATCTCTGTCTACCCTGTTTCCTGTGCTCTTTCCTGGCAGAGTAGTTGATGATCAGTGCCCTGGCCTTTCTGAGCGCCTGCTTTACATCATCCACCTTTCCCATAGGGATATTCTGATCGACCCGCAGCGACATGGTCATCTTGCTCTTGTCCACTTCGGGAAGTTTCTCCCTCTCGAAAAGCACAAAGTCCTGCACCGATTCCCAGGGGATGCCCTCCTCGTTTACCAGCTTGTCATTAAGCTGGATCAGTGGCTCGGTTCCGTACATTCGGGCCACGTGTGCAACGGGGCGGCCAATGTAGATGTAGCTGACAAGTGATTTCTTCTCCAGCTTTTTCACTTCGGTAGCCTCAGGTACTTTGACCTGTACCTGAACCTCTGTTTCCCGCATTGTTGTTGACACCATGAAAAAGAACAACAACATGAAAACAATGTCAGGTAGCGAGGCGGTATTGATGGTTACCGAACCTTTTCCCTTTTTTCTCTTGAACTTGGCCATTAGTTGAGTCCTCCTATGTTTTTGGGTTCCGACTCGGATATATTCATCTTATAGATCTTCCGGATACCGTCATAGATCTCCTCTTCATGGGGTTTGGCCGTGTTCAGCTCATCGAAATCTTTATCAAAATAGAGATTACAGAAGTCTTTCCGAAGCTGATTCACTGCAGCCACCAGCTCGTTCTGTACCTGCAGGTACTTTCCGTATGTGGTGGAACGGTCATTTTGAAGAGAGATAACACCCTTGGAAACCTGACCCCTCCAGATTCCGTCGGGAGGCAATAGAGGAGAGCTTCCGGGAGGAAACTGGACCTCAATGTCCTTTTTCTCAGGCAGGGCATCACTGTTTGTCGGGTTGGTGAAAAATTCGATGGTTTTGGCTTTCAGATCCAGCCGGTCCATCTCTTGTCCACCCACCATCAGGCGGTCGCTTCGGTTCAGAAGCACAACCAGAACGTTGCGCTTATTTACCTTCACTTCAACATCCTCCTGTTCCGGATCAGGTTCAGGAGGTAACAGCCTGGTGATACCCGTATCAATATCCATGGTGGTGGTAACCAGGAAGAATATTAAAAGGAGAAAGGCGATATCCGCCAGTGACCCTCCATTTACTTCCGGTGTTTCTCTTGCCATCGGTTTTTGTTTTGATGGTTTCTACTTAAATGCCCTCGAAGCGATGGCATAGAGAATTGACGCAAGCGCCAATCCAAATAGCATATATGTTACATAAAGAACAGTATCGATCATCTTCAGTGTTCCGGGATCGCTGTTTTCTGTACCGGTATAACCGATGATCTGAATGGGTGTATCCGATGAGACCAGCCAGGAGATAACCACAAGCACAGCAGCACCTGCAAGCACCATTACAAGTCTGATCAGGGCTTTCGGATTTGAAATGACAGCCACCAGTGGGAATACGATGGAAGCGACCAGCGTGAACAGGACCAGGATATAGGCCCAGATCAGGGCAATATCGGTCCGCATCCAGACCAGGAGCTCCCAGCCCGAAATGTGATCTTTCAAACTGGTTTCCGAAGCATCGGGAACCTCTGCTACTGCAATTGCATCGCTCTCTGCTTCAGTTACATCTTCAGACACCACCCCCTCAACGGTTGTTGTATCCGTTTGTGTTGTGTCAGCAACTGGTGCAGGTGCAGGTGTCAGATCCACCGGGTTCATCGCCTCCTCTACGCGGACCTCAAGATCGTCATAATCGACGGTCTTGGGGCTCACATAGTAGAATAGAACCACAAGCAGGGAGATGCCCGCGACTACATACAATATGATTCTTGTTATTTTGGAAAAAGCCATAGCTTCTTATTTTTTAAGATTTTGTTTTACCAGCAGGTCCACAAGTGAAATGGAAGCATCTTCCATCTTATTGACAATGGTGTCAATCTGTGACACGAGGTAATTGTAGAAGATCTGCAGAATGATGGCCACCATCAGACCGGTAACTGTGGTGATCAGGGCGATCTTAATACCACCCGCAACAACAGTTGGTGATATATCACCGGCTGTCTGGATATCATCGAATGCACTGATCATACCGATTACTGTACCCATAAACCCAAGCATGGGGGCAATGGCAATGAAAAGAGCGATCCAGGAGAGGTTCTTCTCCAGGAGGCCCATCTGAACACTTCCATAGGAGACCACCGATTTTTCAACCACATCAATTCCCTCCTCAACCCTGTCAAGGCCCTGGTAGAAAATACTGGCCACCGGTCCTCGCGTATTCCGGCACACCTCTTTTGCTGCTTCAACACCACCTTCATTCAGTGCATCTTCAACAGCCCCGAGAAGCTTGTCGGTGTTTGTGGAGGCAAGGTTCAGGTAGATGACCCTTTCAAAGGAGAGCGCAAGACCAAAGATCAAAGTCAGAAGAACAGCGCCCATAAACCCGGCACCACCTTCAATGAATTTGGTTTTAAGGGTGGTGTGCAGAACTGCCAGTCCGCCCTCTTCCTCAGCAACTACAGTCTCAACAGGAGCGACGGGTTCTTCGACCGCAACCTCTTCAGCAACCTGTGTGGTATCTTCGGCAGCAGGAGCGTCAGTAGTTTCGTCCTGTGCAAAGACCGATGCTCCCATAAAAAGCATCCCGAATACGGCTATCAATGCAAATAATTTTTTCATGGTGTTGTTGTGTTTGTTTTACTTTATTATTTAACGTGAATAATTCTAAAGTTAAGCATTTTTAAAAGAACTTAGTGTAATTTATTTGCGGAGAGAGAGGGATTCGAACCCTCGGTACCCTTTTGGAGTACACACGCTTTCCAGGCGTGCCAGTTAAACCACTCCTGCATCTCTCCGAACTATGCTTGTTATTTCCTCATGGGTGGTAAACCCGCTTACATTCAGATTTTTATAAGAACAACTCCCCATATCAGGTCCACTCTGTATTGTGGGAGAATTTCGCGGCGAAAAATACGAAAAAAATATTAACAAAGAACACTCATGGCAAAGTGATTTCACCTTTAAGCGGTTTATTTAAAAGCATTTTAACCTCCTCGTGTGGCAAATTCTGAGCCAGGAGGACCATCATTTTGGTAGTAGCTGCTTCTGTAGTAATGTCATAACCACTTATTACGCCGGCCTTTAGAAGGCTTCGGCTGGTCTCGTATAGCCCCATTTCCACACTGCCCCTGCTGCATTGGGTAACATCAAGGATAATGATCCCCCGCTCTACCGCATTTTTTATGCGTTTAAGAAACCATGTGCCGGTAGGCGCATTTCCGGCCCCATATGTCTCCAGGATCACACCTTTCAAGCCATCCAGCCCCAGGATGGCATCCATATAGGCGCCGGTCAGGCCGGGGAAAAGTTTCAGAATGGCAATCTGGTTGTTAAGCGCTTTATGGACCTTCAGTGCAGGAAATTTCCCGGGATTCCTGATAAACTCCCTGCTGTAAACCAGGTGTACACCGGCTTTGGCCAGGTAAGGATAGTTGGCAGACTGGAAGGCATTAAAATGTTCTGCATTCACTTTGGTGGTTCTGTTGCCCCTGGAGAGTTTGCTTTCAAAATAGATACTGACTTCGGGAACCACCGGTTTTCCGTACTCTTTGGCCCCGGCAATCACAATGGAGGTGATCAGGTTCTCCTTCCCGTCGGTTCGCAGTGCTCCGATGGGCAATTGGGCTCCGGTGAAGATGACCGGCTTTGAGAGGTCCTCCAGCATGAAACTCAATGCCGAGGCTGAATAGGCCATGGTATCGGTTCCGTGCAGGACCACAAAACCGTCAAATTTGTCATAATTCTGTTCGATGATCTCAGCCAGCCGGATCCATGTAGCTGTATCGATATCAGATGAATCGATGGGTGGATCAAAGCTGATCGATTCAATTCTGCAGCCATATCCCCTGATCTCGGGAATATGATTCATGATCTTTGTGAAGTCGAATGGTTTCAGGGTACCCCTTTCCGGATCTTCCAGCATTCCGATGGTGCCACCGGTATAGATGATCAATATAGTACGGACCTCAGGATTCATGCTGGTTGCTGATTTGGAAAAGGTCGAGTGCATTCCTGGTGGCCAGGGCCCCGGTCTCCTCTTTTGTTAAGTTATAAATTTCTCCAACCCTGGCTGCAATATGGACCAGGTAACTGCTTTCATTTCTCCTTCCCCTGTGAGGGACAGGAGCCAGAAAGGGTGCATCGGTCTCCAGCAAGAGGCGTTCCGGGGGAATGGCACTTACCACACTACCCAGGTCAGCGTTCTTAAAGGTCACAATGCCGTTGATCCCGATCATAAATCCGTACGAGAGGGCTCTTTCCAGCTCGGCCGGTCCGCCCGTGAAACTATGAAAGAGACCCCGCAGGCCATCCCTGCCGGTTTCATCCAGTGCTTTGAAAATCTGAGGGAAGGAGTCGCGTGCATGGATGACCAGGGGAAGTCCCAGCTCTTTTGCCCAGCCGATCTGGGTTTTAAATACAAGCTCCTGTTCCCGGGCAAAGGTCTTGTCCCAGTACAGGTCAATCCCTGTCTCACCGATGGCTATGATTCCCGGCCGGTCGAGCTGTTTCTCTATGATGGCCAGCTCCTCACGCCAATTCTCCTTTACCGAGGTGGGATGGAGCCCCATCATAGGGTAACAGGTGTCCGGGTAGCGGTCTGTCATGCTGAACATGGCATCCACGGTAGAGCTGTCGATGTTGGGCAGGAACATCCGCGTAACTCCTGCTTCGACAGCCCTTTTTACCATCTCGTCACGGTCATCCGAAAAGGCATCCAGGTAGAGGTGTGTATGTGAATCGGTATACATTTTGTCAATGAGGATACAAAAATACAATATCCTGTAAAAAAGAGGGACCGCCATAATAGAAGCGGCCCCATTTATCAGATTATCTCTTTTTGTGGTTAGACCACACCCTGTGCCAGCATGGCATTGGCCACTTTGACGAAGCCGCCAATGTTGGCACCATCCACGTAGTTGATATAACCATCGGCCCCGGTACCGTAGTCCACACAGGTCTGATGGATGTTCTTCATGATGGTCTGCAACCGGCTGTCCACCTCTTCCCTGGACCATGGAAGGCGCATGCTGTTCTGGGTCATTTCAAGTCCCGAAACAGCTACACCGCCTGCATTTGCAGCTTTACCCGGTCCGTAGAGGATCTTCGACTCCAGGTAAACCTCAATGGCCTCCGGGGTGGAGGGCATGTTGGCTCCTTCACTGATGACTTTGCAACCGTTCTTGATCAGGGTTTTTGCATCGGACTCATCGATCTCATTTTCGGTGGCTGAGGGTAAGGCAACATCGCACTTCACATGCCATGGGCGTTTTCCTTCGAAATACTCGCATCCGAATTTCTCAGCATACTCTTTGATCCTGCCCCTGCGAATGTTCTTCAGCTCCATAACCCAGGCCAGTTTTTCTGCATCGATCCCGTCGGGATCATAAATGGATCCGGACGAATCGGAGAGGGTTACAGCCTTTCCGCCCAGGGCAGTCAGTTTTTCCACGGCAAACTGAGCCACATTTCCCGATCCGGAAACCGCTGCCACTTTTCCTTTTAATGACTCCCCCTGGGTTTTCAGCATCTCCTCGGCAAAATAGACAGCCCCATACCCGGTGGCCTCCGGACGGATCAGGCTTCCGCCCCACTCCAGTCCCTTGCCTGTAAGCACTCCTGTGAATTCGTTGCGAATTCGTTTGTACTGCCCGAAAAGGTAACCGATTTCACGGCCTCCCACGCCAATGTCTCCTGCCGGGACATCTGTATTCGGTCCGATGTGCCTGTTCAGTTCGGTCATAAAGCTCTGGCAGAAACGCATTACTTCGTTATCCGATTTGCCTTTGGGGTCGAAGTCGGAGCCTCCTTTGCCACCCCCCATGGGTAGTGTGGTGAGGCTGTTTTTCAAAACCTGCTCAAAGGCAAGGAATTTGAGGATTCCCAGGTTCACTGTGGGGTGAAACCTCAGTCCGCCCTTGTAGGGGCCGATGGCCGAATTCATCTCAATGCGGAATCCGCGGTTTACCTCAACCTCTCCTTTGTCATTGATCCACGGTACCCTGAAAAGGATCACCCTTTCCGGTTCAGTAATTCTCTCCAGAATCTTTGCATGTTTATATTTTGGATTCTCTTCGATGTAGGGGATCAGCGATTCTGCGACTTCATGCACTGCCTGGTGAAATTCCGGCTCTGCCGGATTTTTTGCCTTTATACTGGCCATAAACTGTTCAACTCTGGGATCCATATTGTTTTTTTTTATGGGTTCAACTGCCTGTAAATCTATAAATCTTTCCCACAGTTTGACATGCCCTGCATCATATATATAATATGTCATTAAACATATTTGGGCAGCATGCCGGGAGGACTACCCAAGGCTGATTTTTACCCGGTACCGGTTACCTGGCTCGGAGGAGACCCATCCCTTCAGCTCCATCTCAAGCAGCATGGCCAGAATATGCTGGATTGGGACACCTGCCTGCATACACAGTCTGCCCGGGGTAATACCCGGATCCTGATCAATGGCCTGCAGCAGCCTCTTTTCGGCATGGGTATACTCCGCCTCGGGAATCAAGATTTGTCCCCTGGGTTCTCCCGCATCCCAGTTCAGGGCCTCGATCAGATCCTCCGGTGATTCGATCATGGCGGCCACATGGTCCTTGATCAGGTTATTGCAGCCCTTCGATCGCTGGTCTTCGGCCCGGCCCGGCAGGGCATAAACAGGCCGGTCATAGGAGAAGGCCATGTGGGCAGTAATCAGGGCACCTCCCTTTTCGGCCGACTCTATCACCAGTGTGGCATCGGACATTCCTGCAATGATCCGGTTCCGTCTCAGGAAATTGTTGCGTTCGGGTCCCATCTCAGAAGGGAAATCTGTAACCAGGGCCCCTTGTCCAATGATCTTTACAGCGGTTTCATGGTGGGAAGCAGGGTAGAGGGTGTTAAGTCCGTGACCCAGCACAGCCACTGTGGGCAGTCCAAATTCAAGGGCGGCCCGGTGGGCAATCACATCAATACCGTAGGCCAGGCCACTGACAATTACCAGGCCGGGAATTCGCGAAGCCAGCCCCCCGATCAACTCCCTGCATAGGTCCCTGCCATAGGATGTGGCACGCCGGGTTCCCACCACACTCAGGCTTTTTGCAGGATTCAGCCCCTGGTCACCACGTGCATAGAGCAGAAATGGGCCATCATTGCACAGATTCAGGCGCCGGGGGTATCCGGGATCCCCAAAGAAGTGGGCGGTTATGCGGTACTTTTTCAGGAACTCCATTTCTCGTCCGGCCTTCTCCAGGAGCTTGGCGGACCGGGGAAGTGTTGCCAGCCGGGGTCCGTTCCGACCGATCTTCTCCAGGCGCTCCGGACTCGCTTTAAAAAATGCACCAGCAGATTTAAACTCTTTGATGATCTTTCGGGCCGTTACAGGTCCGACGGAAGGCATCATGGTAAGGGCGATGCGGTATTGCAGTTCAGGAATGGCCATCTCTTTACAGGGTTAATGTGATTGATGCCCTGTTGATCGGTGGCTGTTAAAAGAAATCTTCTAAAAATCTGAATAATTTCGGTTACGACTTCACATATTTTTGGAGAGAGGCCAGGATCTTGCTTATATCATCCTTGTCTACAGCCGAGAGGCTGATGGGAGGATAGGATACCACCCGGTTGCGGAAATTCTGGTAGAGAACGATCTTCTGGTATTCTCCCATGAAAAATGGCCTCAACTCATACTTTACGAATTGCTGCTTGGGAATCTCGATGGAGTTTTTGCGGCTTGTGAAAAGGCTCAGGGGGTAGTAACGCAGGATGATCATCTCCCCCTGGTCGCTGTAATGCACAAAATGGGGGATCTTCAAGGTATTAAACACATTGGTTGCTATATAAATTACTGCAATCAGGATGATTACATGGTACTTTGCAAGAAAGAATTCAGATTCTTCAAACCAGGGCAGGAAGATCAGTATAAGAGTGGACATGGTGAACAGAATGGCTGTCACCAGCCTTCTGATCCATATGCGGTAGGTATTTCTCTGGTTATCAACTTTCACCTTCTTTCACCTTTTTGTCAACTTTTTTCTTCTTTCCCGCTCCTTTCGGATCAGGGCAAGCTCCCTTCCGGTCTGTCCTTTCACAGAGCTGTTCTCCTCAACCCTGCGCATCAGGTAGGGAAGAACGAACCGAACCGGACCGTAAGGTACATATTTTGCCACATTAAACCTTGCCGCAGCAAGGTTGAAACTGATGTGTTCACTCATGCCATACAGTTGGGAGAACCATACCCGGGTGTCGGAAGGGTCAATATTCCGCTCTTTCATGAGCTCGGTCAGGTAGATGCTGCTGTATTCGTTGTGGGTGCCGTTAAAGATGGAGACCACATCCAGGTGGTCCATAGAGATCTTCAGTGCCAGGTTATAATCCCTGTCGGTACTCTCCTTGTCCGGCTGTATGGGATCCAGATAGCGTAACCTGTGGGCCCGCTCCCGCTCCCGTTCCATATAGGCACCCCGGACAAATTTAGCTCCCAGGAAGAATCTCTCACTCTTTGCAGTTTGAATATCCTTCTCCAGCAGACCGATGCGGTCATGCCTGTACATCTGGTAGGTGTTGAATACGATGGCCTTCCGGGTGTTATATTTTCGCATCATCTCCATCACCACCTGGTCGATAAACCTTTGATAGAAGGTGTCCTCGGCATCGATCATGATGGGAATGTCATTGTCGAAGGCTGTTTTGCACAACTGGTCGATACGGGACCGGAACTTCTCCCCCTCATTCAGCACCTCCTGGTTGGGGAGAGAGGACCCGCTGAGCGTCTCAAGTGCATGGCTGTTGCCAAAGGCAGTTGGTTTGAATACTGCAAACGGAATATCCCGGTTCTTTCCCGCATGCCTCACCGCACGCAGCGTCTCCTGCAGGGCTGCATTGATGGCTTTCTCGCTCTCTTTTCCTTCAACCGAGTAGTCCAGGATCGAATAGACATTGGCACTTTTGAGTTTTTCTACTGCCGGCTGACAATCTTCAAGGGTCTCTCCACCTACGAAATGTTTGAAGGCAGTTGGCTTGACGATCCACCCGATGGGGATCCCGAGTGTTGAGAAAACCCTGATCACCGGGTTGGCGATCTTCACCAGTATGGGATAGGAGATCAGTTTAAAAAGGATATGGGCACGCTGCAGGTCCCGGTCAGACTTGATACTGAAGGCGGTCCTGGTATCCTCGAAATCGATCATGATCTGTTTTTCTGTCTGCATTGCCATTTTACGAGAACAGCAATATAGGCTAATTATTATCTTTGAACTATGAAATATGTCATTTCCGGTCCGCGAATTCCAATTCGGGATAAAATATATGTTCCCTCCTCTAAAAGCATCTCCAACAGGATGCTGATCATGCTTGCCCTGGAGGGGCGTGGCAGGGAACCGGAGAATCTTTCAGACAGCGACGATACCAGGGTGCTTAGGGAGGCACTGGGTGGGTCGGGCACCAGGGACATCGGTCATGCAGGTACGGCCATGCGTTTCCTGACTGCATTTTTCTCTACCAGGGAGGGGAAGGTGGTGTTGACCGGCTCGGAACGCATGAAGCAACGCCCGGTGGGTCCGCTTGTGGATGCACTCCGGGAGTTGGGAGCCGCTATCCGGTATATGGAAAAAGAGGGTTCTCCCCCGCTGGAGATATCAGGTGGACTGGAACAGGGAGGAAGAATCACGGTGGACGGGGGCATTAGCAGCCAGTTCATAAGCGCCCTGATGATGATCGGCCCGGTTTTGAAGGGTGGTCTGCAGATAACCCTCTCAGGAGATGTGGTATCATCCACATACATCCGGATGACGCTGGCCCTGATAAGGCAGGGGGGCATTGAAGCCTCATATGATGGCAGGGAGATCGAAATCCGGCAGGGGGACTACAATTTCGGCCCCTTTGTGGTGGAGTCCGACTGGAGCGGAGCCTCCTACTGGTACCAGGTGGCTGCACTTATGCCGGGTTCTGAAATCACCATACCCCACCTTAAAAAAGATAGTCTCCAGGGAGATGCCCTGCTGAAAGACCTGTTTAAACCGCTGGGGGTGGAGAGCCATTTTGAAGGTGGAAACCTGGAGCTGCGTTCCGGAGGGGCAGTGACAACAGGAAAGTATATTCATGATTTTACCGGATGCCCCGACCTGGTGCAGACCTGTGCTGTCACGCTCTGTGCAATGGGTATCCCGTTTCGCTTTACCGGGACGCGCACACTGAGGGTGAAGGAGACCGACCGGATCGATGCCCTTCAGAGAGAGCTGGGAAAGCTGGGATATGAAATCGATTTCGACAGACGGGGAGACTGGATCAGCTGGGACGGGCAGCGGGATGAATCCGATCCCGCCCCGGTCATCGATACCTACCATGACCACCGCATGGCCCTGGCTTTTGCCCCACTGGCCATCACATTGGGATCCCTTCGCATCAATGACCCGATGGTGGTCACCAAATCTTACCCCGGATATTGGGAGGATCTGAAGAGGGCGGGTTTTGGGATCGCCCGGGTTTGAAACTCCGGTTTTCAGATTTTACTCTCTCCGTTTAAGGAAGAACTGTTTAAGCAACTCTGAGGAGGGTTCCTCCAGAATCCCCGGGACCACTTCGGTTTTTTTATGGAGAATCTCTCCCTTCAGCCTTGAATATCCCTCACGCGGATCGGCGGCACCGAAAACAATGCGGTCGAGCTGGGCCCATTTCGTTGCAGCGGCACACATCGCACAGGGCTCCAGGGTCACATAGAGGGTACACCCGGTCAGGTATTTGGAGCCCAGGTAGTTGGCAGCCGAGGTGATGGCAATCATTTCGGCATGTGCGGTCACATCCTGCAGTTGTTGTGTCATGTTATGGGCCCTGGCGATGATCCGATCCTGGTTGACGATCACTGCACCAACGGGAATCTCTTCAAGTTCAAAAGCTTTCTGCGCCTCTTTCAGGGCCTCTTTCATAAAATATTCATCGGGAAATAGTGGTTGCTCCATGCTAAAAGTTGCTAAATTTGCGCCACAATCAATACAAAAATAGGCATCACGAGGTGCTTATCATAAAAAAGTGGAAAAAATGTACAGAACACACAACTGCGGTCAGTTAAACATGGAACATGTGGGAGAGCACGTGATCCTTTCGGGATGGGTACAAAAATCGAGGGACCTGGGGGGGATGACCTTTGTCGACCTGAGGGACCGTTACGGGATCACCCAGCTTGTCTTTAATATGGAGACCAATGCAGGTTTGTGCAGGGAGGGCCGTAAGCTGGGCCGCGAGTTTGTAGTCAGGGTGGAAGGAGAGGTAACCGAACGCAGTAACAAGAATCCACAGATCACTACGGGCGATATTGAGATCCTGGTGGAGAAGCTGGAGATCCTGAACAGTTCACAGGTTCCACCCTTTACCATCGAAGAGAACACCGATGGGGGTGATGACATTCGCATGAAATACCGCTACCTGGATTTGCGCCGTGCGGCAGTCAGGAAAAACCTGCAGCTGCGTTCCGGCATGGCCATCGAGATCCGCAAATACCTGAGCGATGAAGGTTTCCTGGAGGTGGAGACCCCTGTATTGATCAAATCAACCCCTGAGGGAGCCAGGGATTTTGTGGTCCCCTCCAGGATGAATCCGGGAGAGTTCTATGCACTGCCCCAGTCACCCCAGACCTTCAAGCAACTATTGATGGTGGCGGGTTTCGATAAATATTTCCAGATTGTAAAGTGTTTCAGGGACGAGGACCTGAGGGCCGACCGGCAGCCTGAGTTTACCCAGATCGACTGCGAGATGTCGTTTGTGGAGCGGGACGATGTGCTGAATGCTTTCGAGGGGCTGACCAGGCACCTGTTCAGCTCAATCAAGGGATTAACAATCGAAGGTGAATTTCCGAAGATGCTTTACAGTGAGGCGATGAGCCGTTATGGCAATGACAAGCCCGATATCCGTTTTGGGATGGAGATCAGCGAGATGTCGGAGCTGGTTAAAGGAGGGGGATTCCAGGTTTTTGATTCGGCCGAATATGTGGGGGGAATTTGTGCCACGGGGTGTGCCACCTACAGCCGCAAGCAGCTTGATGCACTCACCGATTGGGTGAAGCGTCCGCAGATCGGGATGAGAGGTTTGATCTATGTGAAATACAACGAGGACGGCAGCCTTAAGTCGTCGGTGGATAAGTTCTATGATGAAACCGCACTGAAACAGTGGGTGGAGCTCTTTGAAGCCAAACCGGGCGATCTGATCCTTGTGCTGGCAGGGGAAACCAACCTGACATTGAAGGCGCTGAGTGAGCTGAGACTTGAGATGGGTAACAGGCTGGAGCTTCGCGATCCCGATGTTTTCAAACCGTTGTGGGTGGTTGATTTTCCACTGCTTGAATGGGATGAGGATTCCCAGAGGTTCCACGCCATGCACCATCCCTTCACCAGCCCCTACGAAGAGGACCTGGAGCTGTTCCGGACCGATCCGGGCAAGGTGCGTGCAAAAGCATATGACCTGGTGATCAACGGTGTGGAGATTGGCGGAGGATCCATCCGAATCCACGATGAAGGGTTACAGAAGCAGATGTTCGATAACCTGGGTTTCACTGCAGAGGAGGCACAAAATCAGTTCGGATTCCTTATGAGTGCTTTCCGGTATGGTGCACCACCCCACGGGGGGATCGCCTTTGGGTTCGACCGCCTGGTAGCCCTCTTTGCAGGCATCGAATCGATCCGCGATGTGATCGCCTTTCCCAAGAACAATTCGGGACGCGATGTGATGATCGATACCCCTTCAACCATCTCCGGCGAGCAGCTGGATGAGCTGTTCCTGGATGTGAAACCCACTGAATGAAACATCAATAAAGGGCATTAAGTTATGAGAGATCTGGAAGTTTTAATGAATCCCAACCGGGTAGTAGAACATCTTAAAAAACCGGCTCGTGAGTTTACAAAGTATGACATTATTAAGTTTATTGATGATCATGCTATTAAGATGCTCAACTTCAGGTATGTGGGTGAAGATGGTAAATTGAAGACACTCAATTTTGTCATCACCAGCAAAAGCTACCTGGAGTCTGTTCTCTCGACTGGGGAGCGGGTAGACGGGTCCAGTCTGTTTTCATACATTGATGCAGAATCAAGCGATTTGTATGTCATACCAAGGTTTAGAACGGCATTTGTAAATCCCTTCACAGAGCAACCTACTTTAGACATCCTCTGCTCATTCTACACAAAAGAGGGGAAACCCCTGGAGAGTGCCCCGGAGTATATCTTAAAAAAAGCATCTGTGCTGTTTACCAGGGAAACAGGTTACTCTTTTAAGGCAATGGGTGAGTTGGAGTATTATATTATCAGTGATAAATACGATCTGTTTCCGGCCAAGGACCAAAGAGGTTATCATACTGCAGCTCCGTTTACCAATTGGGAAAACCTGAGAACAGAAGCTTTAAAGATTATAGCTCAATGTGGGGGAAAGGTGAAATACGGCCATTCAGAGGTTGGGAATTTTTCCACTGAGTCCCATATGTATGAACAACATGAAATCGAGTTTAACCCTGTTGATGCCGAAGAGGCTGTCGAACAGCTTGTCATCGCCAAGTGGATATTAAGAATGCTCGGTCAAAAATATGGAGTGACGATCAGTTTTGCTCCTAAGATTACCGTTGGAAAAGCAGGCAGCGGGTTACACGTTCATATGTTTTTAGAGAAGGATGGAATAAACTTAATGACAGATGAAGTAGGCTTATCTGACACAGCAAAAAAGATGATCGCCGGTATTTTAGATAAGGCGAAATCGTTAACCGCCTTTGGAAATACCATACCTATATCCTATTTGCGATTGGTACCCCACCAGGAGGCGCCGACAATGATATGTTGGGGCGACAGCAACCGATCGGTATTGGTACGGGTACCCCTGGGATGGATAGCCAAAACCAACATGATTAAGGATGCGAATCCTCAGGAGAGGGGTGAGGTACCATATATCCCCGGGAAACAAACCGTTGAATTCAGAGTGCCTGACGGCTCTGCCGATTTATACCATTTGATGGCCGGCTTAATACTTGCCACAAAAGAGGGGCTGCTTTCAAAGGAGGCTCTGCAAAGAGCCAAAGATCTATACATCAATGTCAATATTTTTGATGCAAAAAATAGAGCGATCCTGGATCGTTTAAAATCCTTACCAGCAACGTGTTATGAGTCAGCTGATTGCCTGGCAGAGGATGCCGGTTTCTACACGAAAGAGGGTGTCTTCCCGGAAGGGGTCATTAAAAGCTTTGTAGAGAAACTCAAAGCATATGATGATCAAAAACTAAGTGAACGTCTGTATAATAAAAAGGAGGAGGTAAAAAAACTGGTTGATCAATACCTGCATTGTATGTAGTTGTTTTCATCCTCTCCAACTACATTCCGGACCCTCCGCTAGGAGTGTCCCTTGATCACAATGCGCATGATCTTGAAGTTGAGCCTCCAGAACCTGAAGATCTGAACCAGGAGATTGGTGCGGATGCGTTGTGTGGCACGGGTGGGCATGGGCGGATAGAACTCGTCCTTATAGCCTCTTTCAATATGTAGATCTTTCATAACTTCCAACTTTATTGCCTTCCGGCATTATTCTTTTAACTTTTCATGTTCTTCGCCATTCGGCTCAGTTCCTTCGGTAGCGACTAGCGACTACTCCGGCAACAGCCACCACAGAGGGTAACCCTTCGCTTTGTGCAGGAACATGTAGTGCAGGAAGAGCTTGATCCAGTGCCCTGCCAGTCCCACCTCACCAACCGTTGCCTTGATGTTCCGTCCCCACTGTGGATATTTTTCCCAGTCCTGGACAACAGGAGATACGGTCATGGTGGCACCCAGCCCTTTTGTGACGCCATAACCCACCGAGACGATGCAGGCTGCACCCATCTTGCCCATGCTGGCGGTGTGCTTATGTGCTTCGGTCCCGTGTTTGATCCGGTGTGCAATGTTCTGCGCCACCACCTTGCCAATCACCCCGGATGGCATACCCGTACGTGGTGGGGTGGGGAAGATGGCGGTTCCATTCTTGCTTTTCATCGGCTTTGAGATGGAGTGGGGCGGGGCAAAAGCGATCCCGGTAGCATAGATGTTGTTGTAGCCGGGATTCTGATAGATGGTGGGCCAGTCACTGACGCTCCACTCCTCGAATGGTTTGGCCTCGTAGTCTGCATCCACCAGCATCAGGCCGTTGGCGGCAAACAGTTTGGAGGTGATCTCCCCTCCGGCCTTATCAAAGGCGGTGATGCCGTGCCCGGTAAACGAGGGGATCAACATGGAGAAATCGTACTCAATGGAATCGTGCTCGCCGTCCAGTGTCTCATAGTGGATCTTCCCCTTCTCCACCCTCTCCACCCCGGCCCTTTTAATCCACCGGATGTTGTTCTCCGAAAGGATCGACTCGGTGAAGGTCCTGGTGGAGGTGACATACCCTCCGCGTTTAATAAAGGCACCCCCCATACCAAAATCGCCCACCTCATACTCGTTGGTGAGCCATGTGATCTCTGCAAGGTGGGAGAGTTTCTGTTTTCTCAGTTCGAAGGCGATATTGAGGGTATACTCGAAAGCGGCACCCTGGCAGGTGGCCATGGGATGGCCTGTGCCGATGACGATTTTCTGCTTTTCACCCTTCTTTAGTTTTTCGATCACCTTTTGCAGCTCCTCCCACGCATGCGCCGCATGGTCGTAGGAGCATACCGAAACGGTATTCCCTTCGGCAGGACCGAGTCCCGGGGTCTTCTCAAAGTTCAGCCTCGGACCGGTGGCATTGACCAGGTAATCATACCCAACCTCCTCTTTCGAGCCCTTGTTATCGGCCGAAGTATACTCGATGGTCACAAAACCCCGGGAGAGCGTATCACTGCCTTCCGGGTGGATCGACACCGCTTTGGCCTGTTTGAATTCGACCCCCCACTTTCGGTACACCTTCTCCAGCTTAAACCGAACCTGGTCGATGCTCATCCGGCCAACCCCCACCCAGATGTTGGAGGGAATCCAGTGGTAATAGGAGTTGGGAGAAACCACGGTCACGCTGTGCTTCTTCCCCAATTTTTTCCTTAAAAATGCGGCTGCCGTATGACCCGAGATCCCGGCGCCTAAAACAAGAACATCCATGTGATTATCATTTTATAGAATATACACTATTATGAACAACCGTCCGGAGGAGTTGGTTCACCATCATTATCATAATGGATGTCATTCTTTCTTCAGAATCCATATATTTACAAACTCCATCAATGGGTCTTTGGTTTTGGATGAAATGAAGGAAATAGATCTGCTTGAAGATATCCGGAAGGGAGATCTACCCTCATTTGAAATGCTCTACGAAACCTACTATCAACCGCTTTGCAACTTTGCCTACCTCTACCTGAATGACCGGGAGGTGACCAGGGATGTGGTTTCTGATTTTTTTGCAAATCTCTGGAAGAACCGGAGACGGATTAAGATCAATCAGAGTATCAAATCATACCTTTACCGTAGTACCCGCAACGCTGTGATCTCGCATTTGAGAAAGCGCAAAGTGGAACTTACAGAATTCGATGAAGAGATGATTCATACATCCAAAAGCATATCACCGGAGACCATTCTGCTGAAGAAGGAGTTTAGGGAGGCGCTGGAACAGGTCATGATGGAGCTTCCCAAAAAGTCAGGTCTTGTGTTCAGGATGAAGCGGGTGGACGGGTTATCCTACAGGGAGATTGCGCAGGTGCTTGACATCTCGGAGAAGACGGTTGAGAACCACATCACCATCGCTGTAAAAAAGCTGAAGGAGGCGGTTGAGAAGCATCCTCAGTTAGCGGATTATTTGTGTCAGGCCGGATAGAGACTCCTCAATCACATGCAATACTTCCCGATCCTCCTCATCTCTGCTGGCTGAGACCAGATCCGGAATGGCATCGGTATATTCGGTTTCCAGCAGGTAACGTGCTGCAGCCACCCTTACTTCAGGGGAGTTGTGGCGCAGGAGTCCCGTCGACCACCTGATGGAGGGCCTTGACCGTAGGGCATGGAGCTGCTCCAGGGAGGCCAGAACGATGGAGTCTTTGTCGCTGTAGAGACCCCACCTGCAGGAGCGTTCCAGCCTGACCAGATCAGGATAGTAGAGGATCTCTTTCTGATTGATCTCGGGCCGGACAACCTCCGTATCGTAGGCAATCAATGGTGCACCCAGGACATGCCTGGCCATGCGGGGTACCATCCATCGCATGCCCGGAGTGGATTCGGGGTGACCCGTGGTGACCATGATCCTGCCATCCCCATAGGTGGAGTAAAGGAATGAAGGTTTGCCAGGGGTGAGTCCTTTGGGATCATCCTCACTAGTGGCTATGTCAGATTGGATGGTGCCCAGGACTACCGGAGGATTGTGGCTGTTCAGCCTGTAAATGGGACCATCATAGTATTGCAGATAAAGGGTGTCAAAATCTGCCAGTTCGGGAAAGATCAGCTTGCCTTTTTCGTTGAGATCAAAGGCGATCAGCCCCCGTCCCCTGTCGTAATGATCCCGGTATGTTGATACCCTCAGCAGCTCAAGACTGGGATACCCTTCAGTGGTTGCGAAGAGATAGCCTCCCGCACAGATCCCAACCAGTCCCTTTCCTTTTTGCTGTATAAATTCTTTCACTCTTTCGGCACCCGATTGCCCCAGGCTCAGGTACTCCATGCTGCCGCTCCCCCCCGGGAAAATCAGCACATCCAGCGAATCCAGTTTGCCGTTCTGAATATCAGACGGGGAGATGCTGGTTACGGTGAAGTCCCTGTCCAGTTTCATGGACTCCATGGTCTCAGTAACACATACGGTGCTGGCGCCTCCACCAGAGTATACGCCTGCAGCATAGATCTTCTCCGACAGGGAATTGCTGGTATTTGATTCGCATGAAAAGAGCGGGAGGATCAACACGATCCAGAGAATAACAGGTCTAAAATGGATGATGATCTTCATGTCAAAGTTCCAGATCAAAGTGCTCAATATAGCTCTTCCGGATGACCATATCCATCCAGGCATAATGCTTCTGCAACGCTTTGTGGTCCACAGCACCGGCACTGCGCCACTTTTCGTAAAGCTGCTCCGTTTCCTGAATAATCTGGTCTTCCAGTGGAGCCAGAAGCTGCATATACCCTGTTCCTGTTGCATTGAGCAGCCGGTTGATATCGATGTAGTAATCGGCATGACTGCCCTGTTTCCAGGAGTAGACCTCATCCTTCAGCTGCAGTGAAGCATGGCTGATGGGTGAATCCTTCAGCGGTTTGCTGCAGGTAACCACAGCGGGCAGCTCCACCTCTTTGTTAAGCCAGATGGGGGTCACCACCGAAGTAAGCGGAAAGCCCACCACGCTCCACATGGTGGACAGGTCAGCACTCTCACCCGGTTTTACTCCCTGTATTACGCAGGAGGAGGAGGTACCGCTCCTTGGAATGTAGTCCTTAAAGAATACCATGGTCTCCGTATCTTCCGGGTAGACCACGTACCGGGTAAGATCGGTGTGGGTCAGCCCGTGGGTGAGGTTCCGGGTAACCTTCTGAATAATGGTCCGGTAGGTGAGATCGTTCATCTCGTACGCTTCCCGGAAAACCCTGGAGGCGGTCAGATATCGGACATAGCCTCCACCCTCACCATGGCTTCCCGAAAAGGAGTAGTTGGTTCGCACGATGTATCCGTCGGGGGCCACCTCCGGGTCGTTGGCATCAAATTTTGTATAGGAGAAATTGCCCAGCTCGAAATAGGCCGCATTGCCCTGGCCGTCGATCACCCCGAAATTGGCCTCCAGTTTTACCGGTTGATCCAGTCCGGCCAGCAGGGCCTCAAACTCATCCACCGATGCACACTCCTGCAGGGCTCTTTTCATGAGCCTCCCCTCCAGTCCCGACTGCTCGATGGTATCATTGTTCAGGTTATAGCTGGCCGAATTCATGATACCGAATCCGGTCTCGTTATAACCGATCCATATGCTCTTGTTGGTGCTGTCCACCGAGTTAACCAGTCCTGCGCAGCTGTATTTACCGTCAAACAGCTGCACGACACTGTTTTTTACCGCCCAGGTATCACGGTGCTTCCACAGCAATGGCCTGCCGTCCGGGGTGGCACCTCCTGAGACCACCGCCGTTGTACATGCTGCAACCTCCATTGCCCCCAGCATAAGGAGCCCCATTCCGATGATAAGATGCCTCTTCATTGTTCTCTTTGATTGTAGTTATTCTTCTGGGAACCATCCTCCGTTGGAGGTGTTGACGCCATCCGCACTGGTTACCCCACCGAAGGAGTATCTCTCCATCTCCATCACATCCAGCTCTTTCCCGGGGATTGGAAAATGGAGCATGGTGCCCTCCTGCAGCATATCCCTCCGCCGCATATCAAAAAAGGCGTTCCCAAAACCTGTTTGAATGAGCTCAATATCGCGTTCGTAAAAGATTACCTCCAGCAGCTCCTCCAGGGAGATGTCGGTTGCCAGGTCGGGCAGCATCCCCACTGTGGTCCTGGGTCCGTCGTTAATGATCTCCACCGCACCGGAAATATCATTCGTTCTTGCCAGCGCCTCTGCCCTGATCAGCTCCGACTCGTAGCGCTGGAAATCCACCACATCGCCGGTCCAGGTGGTAACGGCATAATCGTACCTCCGGAAATCGTAATTGGAGTAGTGGTAATAACCCCGTTCCGGTTTCATATCGTGCGATCCGATGTAGGTAAAGTAGGCATCCAGTCTTCGGTCCGAAGAGCTGGCCCTGGGAGGATTGGTGCCATCCTCGGGGAAGCGGTAGGGGTACCTGGGATCCATCAGGTTGATGATCCTGCAGTCGATCCTGGCCCAATCCTCCGGAACCGTGTAGCGCCTGAAATAGCTGTGCCAGGTCACATTATCGGTGGTTATTAACAGATCTTTCTGCATGCCATCCTCCAGCAGATCGCGGATTCGCGGCCAGTCGACAGCCTCGTTATCGGCCCTGTTCCTGGCCTGGAAGATCAGGAAACGGGCGCTGAAAGAGTTGGCCAGTTCGGCCAGTTCAATGCTGGAATAGTTGTGCCCGTTGATCCAGGTTTCGGGGATCACAAAGTAGTAATCATCGGTAAGTGCCTTTACTGAATCCAGTGAGTGGAGTGCCGCTTCGACCACCTCGTCATATGGGGAGAGGCTGATCAGTTTGGGTTTTGTAACCGTATCGGTCATGATAAAGGTACGGTCATAGGTAAGACCCATGTATCCCAGGATCACTCCCTGTATAAAGAAAGCTTTGGCTTTTACCATGGCGGTTTCGTTTTCACCCCCGGGCATCTCAAGTCCCTGGTTGATGGCCCTGATCACATCGTTGGCCATGCTCAGGGTGGAGTGCATGTCCTCATAGAAATCCTCATTGATCCTGGCATAAGTATAGGTTACGCTGTTGTTAAACTGGATCCGGGGTTCGGAGGAGAGGTGGTACATGGCCACATTGGCCCAGGAGCAGCTCCCCTGATCGGCCATGACCCACATGGCCATTCTGGGCGACCAGCTTGAATTCATGGCCATGAACCAGTTAAAGAAAAGGTCCTCGGCTATGGAGGCGATGTTTTCCGGCGATTTCAGGATTTTGTCAGTGGTGGGAAGGTTCTTGTACTCCTCCTGCAGGTGATCATGGCATGCCGTAAGCACCATGATGAGTCCAAATGTGATCAGTAATATTTTTGAGTTTTTCATTGCTTGTCCCTTTAGAAATTAAACTGGATGGAAGCGGAATAGGTCCTGAAATTGGGATAGCCAAAATCATCAAAGGGGTAGTTGCTGGCATCACCTCCCGAAGCAACCTCTGGATCATACCCGCTGTAACCGGTGAAGGTGACGAGGTTCCTGCCCTGGACACCCACCCGGATCGATTTAACGACATCCTTTCCAAGCAGTCTCGATAACTGCTTGCTGTTAAACACATAGTAGAGCGACACCTCTTTGATTTTCAAAAAGCTGGCATTCTCGATGAAATAGGAGTTGATCTCGGTATTGTTGTAAAATGAACTGTAATAGTCGATACTCTTCTTCTCATCATCGGGTTTTCCAAACTGGTCGATCTCGATGGCTCTCAGGTCCCGGAACATGTATTGATGGGTATAATTGTAAACATTTCCGCCCTGTTTGAGAGAGAGCAGGGTGTAGAGGGTGAATCCTCTGTAATTCAGCGTGTTGCTTATAGAGGTCCGGAAGTCCGGATTTCCGTCTCCTATCTCCTCGATATCGCTGTTTCCGTCCATGTCGGCATCCAGTTTAACCGGGATCTCATTCCTGGTTCCCTCCGTACCGGCCGGGATCACATAGCCGTCGGAGTTGATCTCGTAATCGGCAATGGTTTTTCCTTCTGGCAACTGTTGTGCCATCTCATCCAGAGAGGTGAGCCACCTGTATCCATAGATCACCCCAAAAGTCTCCCCTTCCCGCATGAAGAATGCATTCCGCGGACCGGTCTTGTAATCGGGAATGGAGAGCTCCACCAGCTGTTGCCTGATCCGGTCGAATACGATCCTGGCATTCCATTGAAGGTGTTGTTGTTCAATCACATTGATACCCAGTGAGATTTCATATACACTGGCGTGGATCGTTCCCACGTTCTTCCACTGGTAAGGAAACCCGGTGAGGTGTGTGGCCAGCGGAGCCCTTTTAATGGCATCCTCGGTGAGGGAGTTGGAGTAGACAAACTCCAGGAAAAATCTTTTCATAAACTCCATATCCAGACCCGCTTCAAACTCTGTGGTGCGGGATGGTTTCAGGTAGTTGTTCCCAAGGGTACCTTTGGATAACTTTCCGCCGGAAATGTTCCATGTTTCATACTGATTGGAGTAGCCGGGCCGCTGACCCGACACGCCGTAAGACCCCCTGATCTTCAATTCGCTGATTCCCGGTATCTTAAACTCTTCAGAGATCCTGTATGCGGCAGATAGCCTGTAGTAGGGGTGCCACCGCTCTTCTGAGCCGAAAAGGGATGAGCCGTCCATGCGGAAGAGCCCTGAAAAGATGTATTTATCCTTGTAATCCATATCAAGGATGGAGAAATAGTTGATGGCCACGATTTTCCCCTGGTAGGAACCAATTGTGGAGCGTTCACTATCCACATTGTCAAATTGTGGAACCCCGCCCACCACGAAATCCCTGCCTGTGGTGTTGTCGTTCCTGTAGTTGGTGTTCTCATACAGGTAGCTCAATTTCAATTTGGTGGTGAATTCATCAAACTGTTTGTTCACATTAAGCGTTGTCTGGAAGTTCTGATTGAATTCGTTGTAATGACTTTTATAAAGAGCGCCACCGATAGATCGCTCATCACCACCAAGGTACCCCTTGGGAGTCAGTGTATTAAAAAAGTTTTCTCTGAATTCATATGTATATTTTGTATCGAAATCGAGCCAGGGTGCCAGGTCGATGTTCAACCGCACGTTCCCAAGAAAGCTCATGTTTTCACTGGTTCGCTCCCTGTAGTGAATGGGATAGAGCGGGTTTTCATTGATCTCGTCCCACTGGTCGGGATTGATCTTATAGGGCGATCCGTCCTTGTTGGGCTCGGTAAGATCCACATCGGGCGAGATGAAGAGCAGATCCTTGAAGGCGGACCATGAATTGCCGGGATTCTGTGAATGGGTCTTGATAAAAAGGTTTGAGGTGGAGATTTTGGCCCACCTGTTAATTTTATGGTCCAGGTTGAATTTCAGGTTGTTGCGGGAGTATCCTCTGGTTTCGGTAATGATCCCCTCCTGTCGGTTGTGCTCGTAGGAGAGCATGAAGTTGGTCTGATCGGAGTTGCCCTGTAGTCCTACGTAGGAGGTGTTGTACAAACCTTTGTTAAAAAAGAGGTCCTGGTGATCGTATACCCTGAAAAAATGTTGATCGGCATACCCTCCGGGGGTCACCTGGCGTGCCCCTGAGAGTTTAGTGCCGTCGTCCTTGTAGAAGACCCCGTTGTACCTGGTGTAATCGTAATCCTGCCAGTCGTCTGCCAGCACATAGGGGTGGTGGGTTGCACTCTTCATCTTGCTGGCCAGCTCCTGGTAGCCCACCTCCTGCCTTACGATCAGTGAGGTGGTTCCCTTCTGGAGCCGGTTTCCCCTTTTGGTGGTGATTACAATGACTCCGTTGCCGGCCCTGGATCCGTAGAGGGCCGCTGCAGCAGCACCCTTGACCACTTCATACGACTCAATATCATCCACATTGATATGGGCCAGGTTGGTATTGATAATGGTACCGTCCACAATGATCATGGGCTCCTGGTTCCCGGTCAGGGAGGTGGAACCCCTCAGGCGAATGCTTGCCTCATTACCCGGCAAACCGTTTCCCTGTATCACTGTAACACCCGCAATTTTCCCGTCAAGGGCCGTGGAGGCCGATGAAGAGGGGACCTCCTTAATGGTTTTCTCGTTCACTTTGGCCACACTGATGGAGAGGTTTTTCCGTGGAGTTCTGGAAGCCACTCCGGAAACCACAACCTCCTCCAGGCCAAACATATCCTGTTCCAGCGATATGGCGATCTGTCCGGTTCCTGCAGAGACCTTCTGTTCAATGGTTTTATACCCGATGAAGGAGATCACCAGGGTGGCCTCTCCTTCAATCTCTATCTCAAAACCTCCGGAAACATCGGAAATGGTTCCGGTGTATGTGCCTTTAAGCTGGATATTTACCCCTGGCAACGGTTCCCCTGTGGTCTGGTCGGTTACCACACCCCGTATGGTTGATGCTTGTAAAGCTGTGGCCACAACTGCCTGCTCCGGTTCAACTGCTGCCTCCCTCTTTCGGATGATGTAAAAATCGCGTCTTAACTGTTCGAACTCCAGGTCGGTGCCTGTGATCATCTGCTCCAGGGATGCCTCTATGTTTCTTTTATTGAGAATGGCATTGGAGTGCTGGCTGATATTCTCTGCTACAATTTCATCACCTTTCAAAGCCCCGGCATCGGCCACAATGGAGACACCGAATTTCTCCTCCAGGGTCTGGATCATCTCTTCAACCCGTGCATTGGAGGTGCTTTGCTGGCCCCCAACCAGCTGTTGTGCCTGCAAAAGCAGCATGGCCAGGATCACTATTTTTCCGGTAGGTTTAATCATGGAATTACTGTTTTTTGTTATCTGACGATTGGATACTACCTGTGTGCCACAGAGATCTCATGCTGGGTAATGAGTTCGATGGCCCGGATAATCAGGATGGGATCATCTGAGGGAGCGGTACCGTACAATTCAGTATCCAGTGAGATGTTTTCGTCCAGGACGATCTCAATATCCCAGGTATCGGACAGAAATGCCAGTGCTTCGGCCACGTTGCAGTGATTGAACTCCAGTTTATCGTTTAACCAGGAGAGGTAGAGGTGGTTCTTCACCACGCTCTGTTTAACCATCCCCTCCTCCCGGAAGATCACCTGCTGGCCGGGATGCTCAAGCTGCACAGCCTCTTCTTCAGAAACAGAGGAGACATTTACCCGTCCCTCCTCCAGAACCACCTGTGTCCGCTCCCTGCTTCCCTTCACCGAAAAGCGGGTTCCCAGTACATGGATCACAGCATGCTCTGTCTTTACATCAAAGGGGTGATTCTGATCCGGGGTTACCGTGAAAAAGCCCCTTCCGCTCAGATCCACCTTCCGGTTGAACCGTCCCAGGATTGAAGCGCTGTAATGAAGGGTGGCACCCTTGTCCAGTACAACCTGTGAGTGGTCGGGCAGCTCTATGGTAAGCCGCTGGGCCGAGGCATTGGTGGTGGTGGAGTTGATCAAAGGTATATGCAGGGCGGCAACTCCTATAGCCAGGAGAATGGTGACCGATGCGGCAACGCGGAGCAGACGGGCGGGGCGAACTCTTCTTCCGCGATTTGCACCTGTCAGCTCTTTTGTGGACAGGGCCTCGAATGTGAGGGTCTCGAAAGGGGTGTCCCGGTAGATCCTTTCCACCTCTTTGAATTCAGCGGGATTCACCTTTTTCCAGCTTTCCATCTTTCCTGCTTCAGAGGGTGTGCTCTCCCCGGCAAGGTATCGTACAATTTTTCTGAACTGTTCCTCAGTCATCTTTTCTCTGTTTAATGCTTCAGGATCTTATGAACCAATCCGGTACCATTCACCCTGATCTTAATAAAATATATGCCTGCCGGCAAAGAGCCGGTATAGATCTCATGGAGCTGTTGTCCAGGATTGACATGCTCCCGTAAAATGGTCTTCCCGGTTATGTCGGCCACCTCGATCACCTCATATCCGCTAGTCCCTTCAGGAACCCTCACGAAAAGGAGGTCGCTGACGGGATTTGGATATACAACCAGTTCGGTATTCTGATCGTAAAAGCCAGGCAGGTCAGCTACGTTTCCGTACTGAACCTCATTGGACCAGGATCCAGTGTACCACTCGCCGTTCATCTGTGCCCTAATCCTGAAGGCATAGTTTATTTCCGGATTAAGGGAATCGACTACCATGGTGCTGTCTGGAGCCACCTGGCCAATGGTGGCCCAGTTGCCATCTCCTGCCTTCTGCTGTACCTCGAATGCTTCTGCCACAGGCCATTTTGCAACACTCCACGACAACTTCACCTGATCGCCGGCAAGCTCCTCCACCTCGTGCATCCAGGGGACAGGGACCATATCCAGTACAGCTCCGATCACCTGGTCATATCCTCCCGAGTTCCAGGAGTCCCTGATGGTAAACCAGCCGTTACCGGCTCCCCACCAGCCCATGTTCAGGTGGTAGTACGGAGTCTGGTTGCTGTAATTCAATCCATCGCATACAATGGAATGACCCGCTCCGTTGCCGGCCTCTATGGCCAGGATCGCCGGGATGCCCTCGCCCATGTTCTTGTCCAGCCGGTCCCAGAAGATGGTGGAGCCCACGTCCTTATAAAAACCATAGTATCTGAAATGCTCCGTGGATGCTCCCGGGATTTTGTTCACATTGGAGGTGGATCCGTCATGCTCGAAATCCATCCCCAGTGCCACTGCCGCATGGAATGCAAGTTCTCCTGCAGCATCTCTTTCTGCCTGCAACGAATTCACATGGTTGTACACGTTCCGCATGGTCCCGAAGTCATACGCTGTATTCCCGAAATCGGCCCAATAGGAGCCGGTGGAACTTCCATAGTTGTCAGAATATTCCGTTTCACCTGTTCCCACAGTGGGCCACTGGTAATAGTGGAGTACGGTGGCCATGGAGATGGCCACACAGCCTGCAGCATAGTGACTGGGTGTGAAGAGATTGGTCACGTTGACGGTCCTGTTCGCTTCATCCTTGCAATTCACCTGTCCCCACATGGTCTCCACAAATGGTCCGTTGCCGGGCTCTTCAGCACTGCTTTTTAAAACAGGAACCGTGAACCGGACCCCATGCTTATGTGCATTGGAAATTCCTGTAACAATGGCCTGCACAGGCAATCCGGGCAGGTCACCGGGGTCTGGGAAGTTCTCTTCAAAAGAGTATCCTGCCACCCGGCTCTCGCCATGATAATCGGTAATAATGATAAAGCCCCGGGGTTCAAGCTGAAACAGGAATACCCCTTCGTCATCCAACCCTTCCAGTAACTGGTACATTGCGTTCAATACCAGGTCTCCTCTTTGTGGCCGATCAGCCTGGTTTGCAAGGAGCTCCTCAGCGCACCGGACGATCCGGCCGTTTTCATGCTGCGCTACAATTGAGCCGGAGAGCAACAGCAGTGACAGGACAGCAATATGGTACAGGTTCTTCAAACGCATCTTGGGTAAAAAGGGTGAAAAAAGCCGGACCTGGACCCGGTCGTCCAGGCCCGGCCAAAATTAACTATTTTACAATGAACTTCCGGGTTGATCCTCCTTCAGACGAGCTGAATTTAAGGAAGTATACTCCGGGTGTGAATCCTTTGTCGGCTGTGGACAGAGTGTATTCACCGAATCCCTGGCTATTCTCAATGCGATATGCATATACCAGGTGTCCCGATATACTGTAAAATTCCAGCATCACATCCGAGGTGTTGCTCCCTTCCCATTGAATGGTCACATGATTCGAGGCAGGGTTGGGATAGAGCTTGAACTCAATACCCATCCCTTTAAGGGTGCGCTCCTCCGTACCTACCCAGAAACTTTCGAAATAATCGATTACATCATCGAAAAGGATCTCGGTATTGGATGCAGCATCCAATCTTGCGGTCTCGTAGGAGAGGGTAAAAATCTTGGCATCTCCGTTCTCCTTCAGAAAACCGGCATAGTAGTCGCTGTAGATGTAATCAACAGGTCCCATCTTATAGATCCCCTGGGCGTCATCGGTGATCTCAAAGGCATCGGCAAACCAGAGCCCGCCAAATGCATCTTTCACCGGAGTGAAATTGACGATGGGATTACCCGGAACCACGTCAAGCTGTACCAGGTCATCACCGTCGGCATGGGATTGGGCCACATAGGTCTTGATCCCCAGATAGTCATACACGAAGTCCCCTGCATCGAAGAAATCGGGGGCTCCACCGTAGATGTCGTACATGAAGTCCAGTCCATGGATCCAAACGTCTCCACCATCGGCAATGTACTGCATCAACGGTGCATTGAATTTCAGGTGGGTGTCCAGGTCATTGCCTGTGGTA
The DNA here is from genome assembly GCA_039714775.1 of Bacteroidota bacterium. Taxonomy (GTDB): domain Bacteria; phylum Bacteroidota; class Bacteroidia; order Bacteroidales. The sequence continues at coordinate 5,254 of JBDLIQ010000031.1, read as the reverse complement.
TCGGATACATCCCACAGCTTGAGATTTGCCCCGTCGTTTCCGGTATACCAGATCACCAGGTCGTATGCACTGAGCGTGGCCACATCCGGGTAGGTTCCGGTCACCGGTGTGCTGTAAATGTTGTACTGGTAGTCCAGTGCCATCATCGCAGTATCCAGCTCCATATAGCGGTCCAGTCCGTTGGCATTGTCGTTGACAAGCAGGACGATGAACTCATTGCCCTGGCCGGAGATGGTCACCTCAACGGAGTCTGCTACACCTGAACCGTCCAGCGCTTCCGCCTTCACGTAGACCGTCCCATTGCCGGTTTTCAGTCCGGAGGCTTTAAGCAGTCCCGTTTGGCTGATGGAGGCCGAAACCCCGTCACCGATCACAGACCATGCAACCAGCTTCAGGTCCGCATCTTCCGGAAGAACAGAGGCTGAAAATTGCAATGATCCACCATTTTCAGTGATGGTTGCCCCGCCAGCCGGTTCCACTGTGATCTCAGATACCAGGGTCTTGGTTTCGGTGAATTGCTCGAAGTGGGTAATACCCTGCTTCATGATGGAATCCAGATCCTGCATGGAGTCGATCCCGTCGAAACGAATGGTAAAGGTCATCACTTTCCCATCACCCTTCTCGTTGTAAATAGCCGAATAGTAGTCGCGCAGCGCGTAACCTTCCGGCCCCATCCGGTACAGGTAGGATGCACCGTCTATCTTTTCCACAGCGTCGGCATACCACATCCCGGACCACCTCCACTTCAGTGTATCCACATTGAAGATTCCGTTACCGTCCACTACACTTACCAGGGGGAGGCCACCTCCATCGTCGTCATTCTTGGCCTGTCCCACATACTGGGAGATCCCCAGGTAATCATACACAAATTCGCCGGTAAAGAAAGTCTGGGGAACTGAAGGGTATTTATCATAGAGGAAGTCGGTTCCCTCCAGCCACAACATTCCGCCCCCGTCAATATAGTCCTTGACGGCCTGGTTCTCGGTCTCGTCCCCGTTCCAGAAGTAGAGACCGGCACCGTCATTCCCTGTGTGCCAGTATACCATGTCAAAAGCAGAAAGTTGTTCAAATGTCGGGCTTGAAGCCTGCAAGGCCGCATCGAACTTTGCATAGGTGTAGCCAAGCCGGGCCAGGCTGTTTTCCACAGAGTCCACCGCCGTACTGTAGCCGTTGTCGTTGACCAGCAGGATGCTGATATGGGAACCCGTCTCGCCCTGTCCGGAAATATTTACCTCAAGGGAGTCTGCAATACCCGAACCATCCATTGCCTCGGCTTTGATATAGATGGTTCCGTTACCGTCCAGCAGTCCTGAAGCCTGCAGCAGCCCTTCCTGGGTGATCGCAGCAGTAACTCCATCAGCGATAACAGACCATGTAACTGTTTGCAGGTCCGCATCTACAGGAAGCACAGTTACAGAGAACTGCAGCGTTCCCTCATGCTCAGTGATGGCAGCCAGTCCCCCTTCTACCTCTACAGTAATATCGGTTACCAGGGTCTTGGTGGTGGCAAATTGCTCGAAATAGTCCAGTACATCGTCGAACAGGAGTTCGGTGTTGGATGCAGCATCCAGCCGTGCGGTTTCGTATGAGAGCGTAAACAGCTTTGAGTCTCCATTCTCCTTCAGGAAGCCGGAATAGTAGCTGCTTAAGGCGTAGTCTGTGGGCCCCATCTTATAGATGCCCTGTGCATCACCGGTAATCTCAAAACCATCGGCATACCAGAGTCCGCCGTAGGAGTCCTTCACCGGGGTGAATTCGACGATGGGGTTGTCCGCAACCACGTCAATCTGGGTGAGGGGATCGCCATCGGCTTTGGATTGTACCGCATAGGATTGGATGCCCATGTAATCATAGACGAAATCACCGGCCTCAAACAGATCGGGGGCTCCACTGTAGATGTCATACATGAAGTCCAGCCCCTGGAGCCACACGTTGCCACCATCGGCAATGTACTGCATCAATGGTGCATTGAATTTCAGGTGGGTGTCCAGGTCATTGCCTGCGGTGTCGGATACATCCCACAGCTTAAGATCTGTACCGTCGTTCCCGGTATACCAGATCACCAGGTCGTATGCGCCGAGTGTGGCTGCATCGGGGTAGGTGCCGGTCTCCTGTGTGTTGCAAATATTGTAGAGGTAGCCCAGCGCCATCAGTGCCGTGTCAAGCTCCATATACCGGTCCGATCCGTAGTTATTGTCATTGACCAGCAGTGCGATAAACGCACCGCCCTGACCGGATATGGCCACTGCCACAGAGTCTTTTACACCGGAACCATCCAGCGCTTCAGCCTTAACATATATAGTACCGTTACCGCTTTCCAGACCGGAGGCTTTCAGCAGGCCATCCTGGTTGATGGAAGCCGCAACACCGTCACTGACCACACTCCAGGCCACTGCCTTGAGGTCCGCATCTGCCGGAAGAACGGTTGCTGTAAACTGCAGCGTTCCCCCGTTTTCCGAAATGGCTGCCACTCCTCCTGCTGCTTCGACCGTTACATCGGTGACCAGGGTTTTGGTATCGATGAATTGCTCGAAGTGGGTAATACCCTGTTTCATGATGGAGTCGGTATCCTCCGTGTCGTTGATCCCGTCAAACCGGATTGCAAAGGTCATCACTTTCCCATCCCCCTTTTCATGGTAGATGGCCGAATAGTAATCACGCAAGGCATAATCGGCCGGTCCCATCTGGTATAGGTATGAAGCAGCGTCACTCTTTTCCAGTGCATCGGCATACCACATGGTTGACCACCGCCATTTCAGTGTGTCAACGTTGAAGATGCCGTTGCCGTCCACCACATTTACCTCGGGAAGACCGCCGCCACCATCATCATTTTTTGCCTGTCCAAAATAGTTGGCGATTCCCAGGTAATCATACACAAACTCCCCGGCCAGAAATGTTTGGGGAACGGAAGGATATTTGTCATACAGGAAATCACATCCCTCCAACCACAACATTCCACCTCCATCGATGTAATCCTTGATGGCCTGGTTCTCGGTCTCGTCACCGTTCCAGAAGTAGAGTCCCGCACCGTCATTCCCGGTGTGCCAGTAGACCAGGTCAAATGCGGAAAGTTCTTCATAAGTGGGGCTTGCAGCCTGGGCGGCTGCATCGATTTTTACATAGTTGTAACCCAGTCGGTTCAGGCTGTTTTCGACAGAGTCCACAGCTGTGCTGTAGCCGTTGTCGTTGACCAGCAGGATGCTGATCTGGGCATTTAGACTGATCAGCCCGATACCGAGCAGTACTAGCAGAAGGTAAAATCTTCTCATGATTGTATTTTTTGGTTAGTGAACAAATGATATGTTCGTATGACGCAATGATCTTGAAAATCCCCCAAAGGAATTTGAGATTTATTTCAATAGGGTTTGATTGCCGGTCAGACTATGTCACCCAACAGGGTAGCGGAAGTGCATGCTGTTACCTTCACCCTGGCATAGTCGCCCGGCTTGAGCTCCCCGCGGGGGAAGACCACCACCTTGTTCTGGGAGGTGCGTCCGTAGAGCTGCTCTTCCGATTTTTTCGAGGTCCCCTCGGCCAGCACCTCGAAGGTATGGCCCACATCCTGCTCCTTGCTCTTAAGGGAAAGCCTGTTCTGCAGTTCGATGATCTCGGTGAGTCGCCGGCTCTTCACCTCTTCGGGAACATCATCTTTGTATTTTCGGGCGGCAAAGGTATCAGGACGTTCACTGTATTTAAACATGTAGGCAAAATCGTACCCCACCTGCTCCATCAGGCTGAGGGTCTGCTTGTGATCGGCATCGGTTTCGCCGCAAAATCCGGCAATGATGTCTGTGGAGATGGAGGTATCAGGCAGGTACTTCCGGATGGCACCGATCCGGTCCATGTAGTGCTCCCTGGTGTACTTTCGCTTCATGCGCTGCAGCACCTCGCTGCTTCCCGACTGCACAGGCAGGTGGATCGACCGGCAGAGGTTGGCGTGGCCCGCGATCACCTTCAGGAGGTCATCCGACATGTCTTTGGGATGGGATGTGGCAAACCGGACCCTCAGCCCGGGATCGATACGGGCCACCTGTTCAAGAAGTTTTTCAAATCTCAACAGCTGGCTTCCCTCTTCCCACCGGTAGGAGTTCACATTCTGTCCCAGCAGGGTTACCTCACGGTACCCATTATTAAAGAGGTCGGTGGTCTCCCGGATAATGGTCTTCGGATCACGACTCCGTTCCCTGCCCCGGGTCCCCGGAACCACACAGTAGGAGCAGAAGTTGTTGCAGCCCCTCATGATGGCCACGAACGAGGTGACATGGTTTTGATCCATCCTGACCGGCCGGATGTCACCGTAGGTCTCTTCGGTGGAGAGCAGGGTATCGATCCCTTTTCGGCCCTGCTCCACCTCTGCCAGCAGGGCGGGTAGCTGGCGGTAGGCATCGGGTCCAACCACCAGGTCAACCAGCGGCTCCTCCTCCAGCAGCTTCTCCTTCAGGCGCTCGGCCATGCAGCCTATTACACCGACAAATATCTCCGGGTTCTTTTTTTTAACCTGCTTGAGATCCTTCAGGCGCGAGCGAACCCGCTGTTCGGCATTGTCACGGATCGAACAGGTGTTGACCAGGACCAGGTCGGCATCCCCGATCTCATCGGTAAGCTCGTATTGCTGATGCTGCAGGATGGAGGCCACCACCTCGCTGTCCACCACATTCATCTGGCAACCGTAGGTCTCTATGTATAACCTCCTGACAGGCATGGGGGCAAACGTACATAATGTTTATTATGAAAACAATACATAACCTGTTTTCGTTTTTGGGACACCCTTGTTCTTTTACAGTAGCTTTCTGCTGTAATCAATACGGTTCACAAATAAAAAATTGATACTCCTTTTTCTGTTTTTTTGAAGTCACCACCTGGGGACTATTTCCTGATATGGTGAGTTTTTATTTATCACACTCTGTTTCATCAGGTTTTGTAATATGTTAAAAATAAGACAAATAGCCTGATTCTTTGGGATTGTTAAAAGAGCAGGGAAGTCACCTAATCCTGAAAACTCACTACATGGTGACCTCCCGTTTTTACAAAACAGGACACCTGTAAAAGCCTGGGACAAATACCTGCAATGCTGATTTTTTTACTTAAAATTAGCTTATAACAGCGTAACGCAAACGGAATATTTTTCATTAAAAGCTTATAAACAGGCCCATTTACCGACAATATGACCCGGTTCGCCGATTTACTGTTTCAGAACATTGACAAAGGATCTAGTTTTGCTTTAGGAACAAAGTGTATGTAACCTATTAGGCGA
>JBDLIQ010000030.1:0-33883 GCA_039714775.1 Bacteroidota bacterium | reverse complement strand
AAATTATCCAAGATTGGCAGTGTATTCTTTGAACTGATCACACGACTGATGGCCTGCAGATGGTCCAACAGTTCCATACTGGATACAACAAATTTCATAAGAGAATATTTTATTTATTAATGTGTGTCAATGATTGATCAATGATACGAAAAAAAAGCAAAATAACAGCTCAGATCGCGCATTAATACGTCCAGATAGATGTAGTTTATTACCATGGGTTCAGGATCATCATTGTGGAGTACCAGGGCGTGGAACATCCTGTTTTTTTCACCCCCTGCGACCGGTATGGAGAAGATATTCAGGGTATGTTTTTCACCCCTGCGCGATTCCACATACAACCTGGCCATCCACTGCTCCTCCGCACACATGCTTTTGGGAATTCCCGGGACCTCTCCGGCCCTCCCCTCTACCCTGATATCTGTGAAGTAACTGAAAAGCAGGCGGATGGAGAGGTCATCAAGAAGGTCGGGTGCGAGAATGCTGTCACTATCTGGCAACAGGCAGGTGATTCCGCCCTCATCGTCCATCGAAAAGCGGAAGGGCTGCCCGCCCCTGCGCTCCATCTCAATATGCCTGATCTCGGAAGGCAACAGGTCGATGAGCAGGTGCTCCCTGTAGTGATTCGGATGGGTGGAGAAGACCCGGTCCAGATCCAGTCCGGCATAACCCGGAATGGAGACGCCAAAGAGCCGCTCCGATCTCTCCGGCCTGACCAGGAACTGCGCTCCCGTCGAGATCACTTCATACTGCAGTGCCGGCCTCTCCCCGTTACAGAAACAGACCCTTTTTACCATGCTCCTCTCCCACTCCTCCTGTTCGGTTTGGATCGAACCGATCTGCAATTTCTCAGCGGCATACAGGAGGTTCTCAACGGTAACCGGGTTCACAGGTTCTGTCCCGTCAATAAACCAGTTACCCTCCTGCCGTACCAGCGTGGTGGAGTCATAGCTGTCGGAAAGGATAATGCGGTCAATCTTTGTCCTATCCTGCAACACGATCCGGCGCCCCTCCTTTCGCAGGCCACTCCACGGATCTAATAACAGCAGCAGAATGGCTGCAAGGAGCACCACAGAGATCAATACACCTGTCTGTTTTCGAATCTGCATCTCAATGGCTATATCTCCATTTCCTCAGGAAGAGAACACATATCCCGGTGATCATGACCAGCACAACAGGGGCAAGGCTGTTAAGCAGCCTCCATTTCAGCACCGTCCTCTTCTGTCCGGTGATCTCCCGGTTGAGCAACCGGAGCTTAAACTCTCTGGACCTCAGCTCCATGATCCCTGTATCATCGGTCATGTGGTTGATGGTGTTCATAATAAATTCCAGGTTTCCGAATGTCTGACTGGTATACCTGTCAAAGCCAAGTGGTTGTGACCTGAATGCACCCTGCTCAAACCTCACCTCGTTGGCGGGAATATCCCCATCTGCAACCACCAGGATGGAGGTGGGAGCGCTCTCCGGCACCACTTCAGCATGCACCGGATAAACCCCTTCCGGCACCGGGTAGTTTTTAAAAAATGAGGGGAACACCCCTTCCGCCAGCACTGCCACCGGAAGATGCGATGTGTTGTAAAGCGCCGGATCGGGCTGAACGGTCACCTCCTCCATGCTGATATAGAGGGGTACCTCCCTTCTCCTGCTGGCAGTTGATGTGGCCAGCAAGACCGTCCGGGATGGTGTTGAACCCGATATGCCCACTGTATCAAGAGATGAGGCGAACTCGCCTTTCACATAGTTCAGTCCCCGGGTTACCGGGTGGGTGGGATGACCTGCAAGCAGTGGATGGTAGACCCAGGGCATCAGGGTAAAGCGGGGCTTTTCGCCCGTAGATGCTGTATTGACAGGGACCGGGTTGCACTGAAGGTCCGCCACCAGGTTGTAATTGATCCTGATTCCGTACCTGAAGAGCATCTCTTCCAGCCCCACCTGGTTGGCCAGGGCCACAGTGGTTCCGCCGGTAAGGCTGTCTGCAAAAGGGTTCACCGGGTCGAGAAAGAGAAGCACCTTACCACCGCGCATGATATACTGATCGATGGCAAACCTGTCCGCTTCACTGAAGGGGCGCAGGGGCCTGGCAATAACCAGGGCCTTGTAATCGAGCAATGCACCCAGATTCCCGTTAATGAAACCCCGATCCACCTGGAAGAAGTTCTTCAGCTCATCCATCAGACTATGGGTCTGCAGCGAATCAAGCTCACCATGTCCCTCGATAAACGCAATGCGTGGGATCTCCTCCAGGGTGAGGCTGTGGATGGCCCTCATAAGTTCATACTCCAGGGTCTGAATGGAGTTGATCAGGTTAATTTCATGTGTGAGTGCCGGATTGTTCTTCAGCAGGTTGACCGGCATGGTGATGTTCCCATAGGAGATCATGGCTCCCGGGAAAATTATTCTTGCTGTGCTCCCCCCTTCCCGGTCCTTGATCCTGATACTTGTCACCTTCAACCCCTGGTCATACAGTTCACCGATCATCCGGCTGCGCAGCTGCTCGTCCTCTTCATCATAGAGGTTGATAAACTCGTACCTCAATTTATCTCCTGCATATGCCCTGCATTCGTCCATCAGGTCTTCAATGTGGTTCCTGAAATTTACAAATTCAGCAGGCATCTCGCCCTCCAGGTAGACCCTTACATAGACTGGTCCTTCAAGTGCTTTCAGCTGTTGCCTTGAAGATTGGGAGAGGGTGTATTTCTTCTCTGATGTGAGGTCGATACGGAAAAATTTCATGCCTGAGAAGAGCGAGAGCAGGGTCACTGCCAACAGTGTAATGGCCAGGCCTCTAAGGTGCCGTGGCTGCCAGTTACGACTCATCAGTACTACGCCTGCAGCCAGAACAAAAAGCCCCGCCACAACAACAAAATAGAGGATGTCTCTTGAATCGAGTACTCCCCTGCTCATTGAACTGTAGTGGTATTCGATCCCTGCACGGGAGATCAGCAGCGCAGCCCTGCCCGAACCCGCACTATCTCCAAGGAATTCAAATCCCCTGAACATCACGAAAGAGAGGACAACGGCAAGGATAAAGGCCACAATCTGGTTCCCGGTCAGCGAAGAGGTGAAGATCCCGATGGAGGCGTAGATCCCCCCCAGGAACAACAGGCCGATGTAGGACCCCCAGGTACCCGCCATATCAAGGTTTCCCGGCGGACTCCCCATCCTGTTGAGCGACCAGACCCAGACCAGTGTGGGCAGCAATGAAAGTAAAATCAGTGCCCAGGAGGCCAGGAATTTCGAAAAGATGATCTGCACCTCACTCACGGGTCTTGTATAGAGCAGATCCAGTGTACCGGTACGTTTCTCTTCGGAGATCATCCTCATGGTGATAGCCGGGACCAGGAAGAGGAAAATCCAGGGGGCTAAAACAAACAGCGACTCCATGGTCGCATAGCCGTTGTTGATCACATTCATGGGGTTGCTGAAGAGCCAGATAAATGCACTGTTGGCCAGCAGAAACACCACCACCACCACATACCCTGTAAGGCTGCTGAAAAATCCCTCTATCTCCTTTTTAAAAAGTGTCCACATGACAACTAGTCGATCTGCCAAAACTCCGGACGGCTCGAAGCCGGCAGGTCCCGGTAATCCATCAACCGGATTTCGTGAAAATAAAACTGCAGTATATCTTTGTAGGAGAATTCGTCCCTGGCCATTTTCATGGCCCCCTGCTGGCTCATCCCTATCCCATGACCATAGCCCTTCCCCCAGATCAGGACGGAATCCCCTTCAGGGAACATATCAAAAAAGGATGATTTGAAACCCCAGTCCTCCCGTATCTTGGTCATCCGAAGGGAATCCTTATCCAGGATAAAATATTTCTTGCGTCTCATCTGCTCCACGTAGAGGATCTCATCGGGAATACGCCCCACGGACCTCATCCCGTTCCGGACCAGGTAAGCTTTCCACTCCTTAAAAGAGATGGTATCCTGCCATTTGGCACCAGGTTGATGCAGCGAATAGGGATCCACAACAGACTGGAGATAATCCACATCCGTGAGCCATCCATCCAGTGCCCGCTGGGTCTGCCCCCCACTGTTTGAATGATAGGCCGCTGTGATCAGTCTGTAATTGTAGTCCGCCACCACCATCCCCGTGGTCTCCAGGACCGCCTCAAGGATCTCAGGGTTGGATGCGCTTTTTTGTTTGTAAACCTGGCAATGCGTTCCATCGCATAGTGAAAAACCTTCAGATGTATGGCGATCCAGGTGCTTTAGTGCATAGGTACGGCAAAGAACAGCCTGTGCCTTATAGAACTCCTTGTGTGCGTTGGTACCTGCCTCTGATTCAACCACCCCTGCAAGGTACTTGTCCAGATCCGCCCTGTTGACCAGCGTCATGAACCGCTCATCTCCTGACACATCAAGGTTATCGTCATAGATCCTCGACTCCAGTTCGGGCATAATGGGCCTGATCCGGAATACTGCATCCTGGGTCAATGCCATCAACCTGAGCCTGTCAACCCGGCCATAATCGCGATCCGCATCATATATCCTGACCTTCCCCTCCTCCAGTGTCATGTAGAGAATATCCCCAATCTCCATTTTACTAAGCACTGTATCGGCCGAAACCAGAGAATAGCTGCCCGATGAGCAGTAGACCACTGCCTTGGTAACCAGCTGATCCTGGTACAAACCTACATCCACAGGCTGTGCATGCATCACAACCTGTATCAACACCAATGCGCCTGTTAACAATTTTCGCATGCCTCGTTCTCCTCGTTAATCAGTTCAACCATCCGTTTTGCAATCCGCTCAGAAACCCCGGGATCCCCCAGCATTTTTTCAATCTCATGGTAACCCTCCATGATTCTTTCCCGGGCCTCCCTTTGGTTCAATATCCTGGAGAGCTCCTGTTTCGAAGCCTCATACAGCCGCTTCTGAAGCACCTCCTTCACCAATCCCCTGTCAAGGATCAGGTTTACCAGGCTGATAAAATTAATCTTTACAATCAGTTTTCCAATGGCATAGGCCAGTGGGCTGGTTCGGTAGATCACAACCTGGGGTACTTTGAAGAGTGCTGCCTCCAGTGTGGCGGTCCCCGAAGTAACCATGCCTGCAGTTGCCGATGCCAGCAACCCATAGGTCTCCCCGTAAACAACCCCAACCCCCGTTCCCTCCAGGTAGCTGGTGTAGAGCGCTGGATCGATAGAGGGGGCACCCGCAACCACAAACTGGTAATCCGGGTGTTGTGCAGCGATCCGCACCATCACCGGGAGGGTCCCCTGAATCTCCTTATTGCGTGATCCTGCCAGCAGGGCAACCAGGGGTCGTTGATCGAGCCCCTGCGACCGCTTCCATGCATCTCCACCAATGAAACGCTCCATAAACCGGGTTACACCATCCACCAGCGGATTTCCGAAATATTCAACCGCCATATTGAACTGCCTGAAGTAGGCCACCTCGAAAGGCAGGATCACAAACAGCTTCCGGGTGAACTTCCGGAGCTGTTCAACCCGCTTCTGTTTCCATGCCCACACCTTGGGCGATATGTAGTAGTAGACCCGGAATCCCCTGGAGGAGGCAAACCGGGCGATCCTCATGTTGAAACCTGGATAGTCTACCGGGATCACCACATCGGGATTCCATCGGGTCACCTCTGCCTTGATCTTTCTCATGTTCCTGAAGATCTTCCGCAGGTGAAACAGTACATCCAGCAACATGTAACTGGTCTCCCGGTAATGCATCACCAGTCCCGGCGACACCTTGTCCATCAGGTCACCTCCCATAAAGCGAAACTCTGCTGAAGGATCCTGGCGGATCAGCTGTTTCATCAGGCTCGAGGCGTGCAGGTCACCGGAAGCTTCACCGGCTATCAGGAAATACTTCATGGCTTCTTTATGCAAATTTCAGTACCAGCATGACCATAGCCACCACCAGTGTTGCAAAGATAACTCCCCTGGCCGAATAGATGCGGTTGGTCCAGATAAAGAGAAAGAAAAGCAGCAGGTTGGGTATGGTTGCCAGGGAGAGCACCTTGCTGAATATCTGCATACTCTGATAGGAGGTGAAGAATTCACCAGGCTCACCATCATACCTTATCAACCAGGTCACCATCAGGATAACCACCAGGGTGACCACCGGGAGGATCAAACCCGGGATCAGCCCGGAAAGCACCGTATCAAATCGTTTTTTCACTGCCATGTTCTGTTTAAACCTCACCATTGGTGAAGTTATTGTCTGAATTTATTAATGCGCGCTTCATTTTTTCAATCTGCGAATGGGCTGTCAGGTCGGTACTCACCGGAACCACAGAAGCATACCGGTTCTCAAGGGCCCATTCATCGGTACCGATTCCGTCTCCCTCAGGCTCCCTGTTGTGAAAAAAGCCGGTGAGCCAGTAGTACTCGCGGCCATTGGGATCCTCCCTCTTCTGAAACTCCTCCTTCCAGTAGCCGTTGGCCTGACTGCAAATTTTGATCCCCTTCAAAGCTTCAATGGCCACGTTAGGAACATTCACGTTCAGGCAGATGCCCTCGGGCAGCCCCTCGTCCAACACCTGTTTGATCATCCTCCTTGCCACATGCTCTGTTCCGGTAAAATCAGCATCGGGATCGTAACTCAACAGGGAGAAGCCGATGGACGGAATGTGGTTAATGGCCCCCTCCATGGCCGCCCCCATGGTCCCCGAATAGAGGATGCTGGATGAGGAGTTGGAGCCATGATTGACCCCCGAAAGCACCAGGTCGGGTTTTCGCTCAAGCAGGCTGTGGAAAGCCAGTTTAACCCCGTCTACCGGGGTTCCGGTGGTTAGATACTTCTTAAACCCCGGCCCCTCCTCCAGCAGGTTGACACGCAGGGGCACCTTGATGGTGATGGCGTGCGACATACCCGACATGGGAACCTGTGTGGATATGGCCACCACATCACCAAACTCCCTGGCCACACCGATAAGCGATCTCAGCCCTTTTGCCTCTATCCCGTCATCATTGGTTACCAGTATCAATGGTTTTTTGTTCATTGCAATGCAATAAGAGCACAAAAATACCTAAAATAATTACCCTGAGGTCAGGATAAAACCGTTTCTGTGAACATTATCTTAAATTTACTGTTGAAATCAAACAGAAACAGCATATAACATAAAACCGATAAAAATGAAAAAGACAATTCTGATATCAGCCCTCGTACTGATGGCTCAAATTATTACAGCGCAGGATCTTGCAGATCTGTTTGAAACAAACAAACACTCCGTTGTAACCATCTATGTAGCACAAGATGTAAGTACAGGAACAGGCGACCCTAAAACCTTCACCTCAAGCATGGGACTGGGTTCAGGGGTGCTGATCAGGGAAAATATGATACTTACCGCATCCCATGTTGTGGTGGATGCAGAGGCGATCATGGTTCAGTTCTATGACGGTGAGACGATCGCTGCTGAAACATACAGGGTATCGAGAATTGCCGATGTGGCGGTGATCAAACTCAAAAAGAGGCCCCGTCATGCGAAAGTGGCAGTGATCGGAGAGTCGGACAAAACCCGCATCGGTGAAGAGGTTTTTATTGTGGGAGCACCCATGGGTCTTCCCTACTCCCTGTCGCGCGGTGTAATCAGCGGGCGCCATGCAGAGAAGAAGACTACCGGCGACGGTAAGATGCTTGAATTCTTCCAGACCGACGCAGCCATCAATACCGGAAACTCCGGGGGGCCCATGTACAACTACAAAGGGGAGGTGATCGGCATTGTCAGCTCCATCCTCACCCGCTCGGGCGGATTTGAAGGGATCGGATTTGCAGCCACATCGGAGGTTGCAAAATCACTGCTTACCGCCAGGAGCAGCAAGTACTTCGGTATCGAAGCGATGGTGCTGCCCTACGAGTTTGCCAGGATACTGAATGTACCCCAGGAGTCGGGCTGGCTGGTCCAGCATGTGGTCAAGGATAGTCCGGCAGGCAAAATCGGAATGAAAGGCGGATACCTGAAGGTGGTCATCCAGGAGGAGGAGATCCTGCTGGGCGGGGACATCATCCTCCAGGTGGATGAGATCCGTATCACGGGAGAGGAGAGCATTATGAAGCTGTTCGACTACCTGGATTCCATTGAATCATCAATGACACATCAGATTAAGGTACTCAGGGCCGGTGAGGTGATCGAGCTGCGCTGGATCAACTCAGGATTCTAACCCCTGAAGAGACTAGTGTCGTGTCAACCGTATCATGTCTGATAAGTCGAATGAATTTTAGCTTTAGCCAAGGCAGGGAAGCCGCGCATAGCAGTAGCTATGTAAGGCCTTTCCTAACGAAGGCTAAAGTTGAAAGACCGAGACTTGGATGGGCTAAGATATGGTTGACACGACACTAGATTTGCAACTATTTAACAGACTGATTTAGTCCTTTATACAGCGCACTGAATTCCCCGATTTTTTGCTGTAAGTGAATCTGTGAACCTGAATCCAATGAGGATTCAGTAACCGGGTTATACTTAATGTATCACCTGACTCTGTAGCACACCAAAAAGTACCCAGTTCCTGTAGTTGATAAAATCTTCCGGAATTAGCGTTGCGATAACCAGCTGGAAGAGCCATAAAACCTGAACTGCCAAATTCTACATCATTAACCAGTATTCCTTCATTCCAAAGACTTGAATCTCCTGCAAGTTGACTTCCTTCATTTGTACCACGAAAATTATACCTGTCAGCTTCGGTTTGGCTCATGCCCAAATACATCTCCACCTCTTTCCATTCATCATCACTTGGTAAATGCCAACCATCGGGGCAAACTCCCTGTACTCCACTTGGATTGGTTTCACTACTGTAACTTCCCCTCATAGCTGCTTCCCAGGTATATAATGCACCGTATATTTCTCTGTTTACTTCTGAATTATCATAGGTACACATGGCCTTATCAGAATATTTTAAATTCTTCCAGTCCGATTCATCTTCAACTAGTTGTATAATTGTTCCATCTGAATAATGGGTGGTTTTTAAATTTTCAGCCATCCAAATCTGGTCTCCTATTTGAATAGTCTTATAAGTATTTCCATCATAATCTGTAACTGTAAGATCTGAATGGTTATCATTATCTTCTTCACAACTATTCAAAACAGGGATTAGAAGAATTATCAGAACAGGCAATAGTTTTCTTTTCATATTCAGATTATGTGTTAACAATTTATATGGATAAAGTTACTGGAAATTTTCTGGAGGTGGAAATAGTGTCTGCTTTTGGGGTTATATTTGGACTCATGCAATGTAACAGGTAATGAGTTCACCCCATACCACCATCCTCCCCCCCGGCTCAGTCCCTGTGGACCGGCTCACCTATGTGATAATTGGCGCCTTTGAAGGGGGGAGATGGATCTTTGTGCGACACCGTCAGCGATCCACCTGGGAGATGCCGGCCGGTCACATTGAAAAAGAGGAGAATCCTGACCATTCTGCACTCCGGGAACTATACGAAGAGACAGGCACCGTGCGCTCCGACCTCCGACACATCTGTGACTACCAGGTGGAGGAAAACGGGAAAAACGGTTACGGCCGGCTTTACGGGGCCAGGGTTCTGGAAAGGGAATCGATCCCGAAATCTGAGATTTCGGAGATCAGACTGGAAGAGTTCCTACCGGAGAATCTGACTTACCCTGAGGTGCAAACGGTGCTGTTCAGTCAGGTGAAACAGCAGTTGCTATCATGAGCTAAAAGCACTATTTTTGCAGCTTAATTGCAAAAGGTTGATTCATGAAACGTCCATGACAATAATTACATTAATGTCCCATAAATAATATGTAATTATTGACCTGGTAAGTTCCATAAGACCCATTAGATAAATAGATAATTACTTATGAACATTTCCCATAACTGGCTGAAAAACTATATCCCCGTTGAGGTTCCCGTAGAGGAGCTGGCTGACATTCTTACCAACATTGGACTGGAGGTGGAGGGCATGGAGCCATTTCAGTCGGTCAAAGGCGGACTGGAGGGGGTGGTGATTGGCGAGGTGGTTACCTGCAGCAAACACCCCAATGCGGATAAGCTTACTGTTACCACTGTGAATGTGGGACTTGAGGAGCCCGTTCAGATCGTGTGCGGGGCACCCAATGTGGCAGCGGGACAAAAAGTTCCGGTGGCCACCGTGGGGACCACCCTCTATTCGGATGAGGGGGACTTCACCATCAAAAAAACCAAAATCAGGGGTGAGCTCTCCCTGGGGATGATCTGTGCTGAAGATGAGCTGGGACTGGGCACCTCACATGACGGGATCATGGTGCTCGACGACCGGGCCGAAGCGGGCAGTCCGGCTGCAGCCTATTTTGAGATTGAGACCGATACAATTTTCGAGATCGGCCTCACACCCAACCGGATTGATGCCGCATCGCACCTGGGTGTGGCCAGGGACCTGAAGGCATATTTTATGCAGGAGAGAGAGGTTCCCTTCACCATACCGGCAGTAGATAACTTTAGCATCGACAACCGGGATCTTCCTGTTGAGATTGAGATTGAAGAGCCTGCCGGGTGCAAACGCTACACGGGGATCACCATCAGCGGGGTCACTGTCAAAGAGAGTCCGGGTTGGTTGCAGACCCGCCTGCGCTCCATCGGTCAGACCCCCATTAACAACGTGGTGGACATCACCAACTTCGTGCTTCATGAATCGGGACAACCGCTTCACGCCTTCGATATGGCCGCTGTAACCGGGAACAGGGTGATCGTGAAGACCATGCCTGAGGGCAGCAAATTTACCACACTGGACGAGCAGGAGCGTACCCTCACAGGAACGGACCTGATGATTTGCAACGAAGATGAGGGCATGTGCATCGCCGGGGTTTTCGGGGGTGCCAGTTCGGGCGTAACCGAATCCACCACCGATATCTTCCTGGAATCGGCATGCTTTGATCCTGTCTACATCCGAAAGAGCTCCAAACACCACCTGCTGAATACCGATGCATCCTTCAGATTCGAGAGGGGCACGGACCCCAACATCACCGTGTGGGCCCTGAAGAGGGCTGCACAGATGATCAGGGAGATCGCCGGGGGAGCCATCTCTTCCGAGGTGGTGGATCTCTATCCCGATCCGGTAGAAGATTTCAGGGTGGAGATCGGCTTCTCAAATGTGGACCGGCTTATCGGAAACCACATCGACCCTGAGACCATCCATTCCATTCTGACTTCGCTGGATATGGTGGTGGAATCGCGTGATGAAAAGGGGATGACGCTGCGTATTCCACCATACAGGGTGGATGTGCAGAGGGAGGCAGATGTGATCGAGGAGATCCTGAGGATATACGGGTTCAACCGGGTGGAGACCGGTTCGGGGCTGCGCTCCACACTCACCTGGTCGGAGAAACCGGACAAGGAGCAGATAGTCAATATGGTATCTGACCTGCTCACCGCCAACGGCTTCTACGAGATGAAATCCAATTCACTCACAAAGGCATCATACCACGACAGGGATGGTGAAGAGGACCCCACAGCTGTCCGCATCTTCAACCCGCTTAGTCAGGATCTGGCACACATGCGGAAAAACCTGCTTTACGGGGGGCTGGAGGCTGTGGCCTATAACATCAACCGAAAGAATCCGGATCTGAAGCTCTATGAGTTCGGGTACGCCTATACCATGGATCCCAAAGCAGCCGGAAAAGAGCCCGGGGAGCGGTTCAATGAGCAGTTTCGTATGGGAATTTTTCTCTCGGGAAAATCCACACCGGGAAACTGGAGCCAGAAGGCGGCTGATGCCTCATTCCCTGCGTTGAAGCGCCATGTGGAGAGCACCCTGATCAAGACAGGGATCGACCCGCTTGCCCTGGAAGCAAGGGGTGGTGAGAACAGCTTCTACTCCGAGAACCAGGTTCTGCTTTCCGGATCCAACGTGGTGGTTGAATACGGCAGGGTATCATCCCCCCTGTTGAAGCAATTTGATATTAAGCAGGATGTCTATGCCGCAGAGTTCAACTGGGATGTGGTCCTGAAGCTCCTGGCCAGACACAGGATCCTGTTCAAACCTCTTCCCAGGTTCCAGGTGGTGACCCGGGACTTCTCGCTGCTGCTGGACCGCGGGGTTACCTTTGAATCGCTCCGGAAGCTCGCCTTCAGGACCGAAAGAAGGCTCCTGAAGAATGTGGCCCTCTTCGATGTATACGAGGGTGCCAAGATCGAGAAGGGCAAGAAATCCTACGCCCTCACATTCACCCTTCTGAGCGAAGAGAAAACCCTGACCGACAAACAGATCGACAAAACAATGATGAACCTGGCCAGGGCCTTTGAGAAGGAGTTCGGGGCACAGGTGCGGGGAATGAATTAGTGTCACATCAACCTCAGAACAGGTAACCCACACCAATGGCGTACCTGAAGTTGTTGAAGCGGAAATCTACCTCGGCAGAGACGTTGTCAGGTATGGAGATGGGGTCCATCCCCCACCACTCGAGGCGCTTGTTGATCTCCTCCTCGATCAGGGGGATAATGTCGGAAGCAAACTGCGAATCCAGCTCCAGTTTGAGGCGCTGGAACGAGCTTCTGGGCCCCATGAACATCAGGTCCACCACCCACCGCTCCTTAATAAAAACCTTGTATCCAATCTGAATACCCAACCCAAATTCCCTCATATCCCCTGCGCCCCCTATATCGATATACTGTGTCCCGTCCCAATATTTAAATTCAAGCTCCCCGAACAGCCTGGTCGTCCTGCCATACATCCCGGCGTAAAGACCGCTCAGATCACCCCATGTATAGTTCCCAAAATGGTACCTCACCTCAGGGGTCAGGGAGAAGCCCTTCACCCCCCTGGTATCACTGGCAATCACAAAATCCCCCAGCCCGATCAATTTGGGGATCTTCCCCCCCAATTTATAACCGGTACCCAGCTGCATGGACCAATGTTCATTGAGCCGGTGTTCATAATAGAATGAGAGGTTTTTAAAGCCAAGAGCAGCAACGTTCATTTTTACCGCATGCTTGTAAGTACTATCTTTGGTCTCCTGGCAATGGGCAGGAGCTGTTATCAGTAACATCAGGGAGAGCAGGGGCAGGATATTTTTCCTCATTATCTTTCGTTTTGGCTCAGTTTTTGCTTCATTAAAAACCTAACAGTACTTTTACAAATGGTATTTTACGCCAGAAATATATCCATAAAACAGACCAGATGAAGAAGATTCTTTTAACAGTGGTTGCCATTCTCCTGATTTTTCCTGCCATCTCCCAGGGACAGGAGCTAAGTAAGAAGGAACAACGAAAGCTTCAAAAGGAGCTGAAAAAAGAGCAACAGGCCGAAGAGGCAGCTAAAAAGGCTGCACTTGTTGACCTTATGGTTGAGTACCGGCAGTTTGTTCTGGAGGCCGATCAGCTCAGGGACAAGCGTGGAAATACGGTGAACGTTCCATCCATGATCAACTTTATCGCCCTGGACTCCATTCATGGGGTGATCCAGATCGGAAGCAACCAGTATGTGGGTATGAATGGCGTTGGCGGAATTACCGTAGAGGGCCCCATCTCCAACTACAAGAGTACCCGGAATGAAAAAAGCGGCGTCTACAACATCAGCTATATGTTAAGAAGCACCACCGGATCCTACGATGTGCGCCTCTCTATATCTCCAAACGGCCGGGCCGATGCCTCAGTTAGTTCGAACTGGCCGGGCCGTGTGAATTATATTGGATACATTGTACCCCCAGCCACCTCAAGGGTTTATAAAGGAGTCTCGTACTGATTCGCTGCCTCCTTCGAATTAATTCTCCAACTTATACAAAAACCGCTTGATGCTGCGTTTCGGGGTTTTTTCAAACTCTGTCTCGTGGATATGGATCTTCTGCAGGGCTTCGTACGCGGCCAGCTGCTGGTTCACCGCTTTGCGGTTCTCCTCCATCTTTGCCTCCAGACCACCTGCGACCCCGTCGGCCTTCACCTGGTCCGGATCGGGATAGGCCAGCGCCTCCAGCCGGTTGTCGCTGTTCATCAGTACCACCGCCTCACTGATGTATGGAAGATTGCACAGTTTGGCCTCGATCTCTTCCGGGTAGATGTTCTGTCCCGAGGAGCCCAGTAACATATTTTTGATCCGCCCCTTGATATAGATATAACCCTCTTCATCGGTCACCCCCTTGTCACCGGTATGCAGCCAACCCTCTTCATCAATGGTTGCCTTTGTGGCCTCCTCGTTCTTATAGTATCCCTCCATCAGGTTCTCCCCCTTCACCAGGATCTCTCCCGGCACTGTGTACGGGTCAACCGAATCGATCTTCAGCTCCATCACATCAAGGATCTTTCCGCTGGACCCTTTCCGCACGGTGGCCCACCCGTCATAGGAGATCAGTGGTCCGCACTCGGTCATCCCATACCCGATGGTATAGGGGAACTTGATTTTTTTCATAAAGGCATCTACCTCGGCACCCAGAGATGCACCACCAAGCACCGCTTCACGGAAATTGCCACCGAAGGTCTGGATAAGCTTCTTCCTGATAGAGCCATAGATGATGTGGCTGATACCCGGGATCTTTGTAAGCACCTTCATGGAGCCCTTCTGAAGTGTGGGTTGCAGCCTCTTCTTGTAGAGTTTCTCAAAGAAGATGGGGGCAAACATGATCAGACTGGGTTTGATCTCCGCAAACGCCTTGAGTATCACCGGCACCGCAGGTATTTTCCCCAGGATGGTCACATGCACTCCCTTGGCAAGTGGAAAGAGGAAATCGAAAGCACAACCATAACAGTGAGCCAGCGGAAGAATCGCCAGCATCTGCTCTCCGGGGTTCAGCTCCATGTTTCGAATGGCAAAATCCATATTTCCCGCAAGGCTGTTGGCAGTAAGCACCACCCCCTTGCTGAACCCGGTGGTCCCGGAGGTGTAATTGATCTCCACCACCTCACTGTTGTCCACCTCTGCATATTTAACATGCTCCCTGCTGAATCCATCCTTGTACTTTTTCTCAAACTGCTCCTCCATCTGGTCAAATGCTTTTTTAAACTTTGCCGAAGGCTTTATTGAAAGGATGGAGAAATCATCAAGCGACAAAAAAGCGCCTATGGCTTTCATCTTATCCTCCGAAAGGTTCTCCATAATCTGCCTGTCCACAATGAGCATCACTGCATCGGAGTGGTTGATGATGGTGTGGGCATCATCCGGCCTGAAATCGGAAAGAACAGGAACTGCCACCCCGCCATAGGTGATCACACTCATAAAGGAGATGCACCAGTTGGCGGAATTTTTCCCGAAAACAGCCACCTTATCCCCCTTTTTAATACCAAGTCCCTCATACAGAAGGTGCAACTTTGCCACCCGGGCAGCCACCTCTCCATAGGTGTAGGGTTCCCCCTGGTAGTCTGAGAGTGCATTGAATTCCCAGTTTTCTGAAAAACTCTTTTCGTACAGTTTGATGAAATTCTGCTGGATCATGGGTGATAAAGTTTTGGTATAGTTAAACCTACAAAATGTTTATCATGAAAACAACCCACAGGCTCAATATGAACATCTATGTGGCACCGCATAATCTTACCAATCCGGATCATTGTTAAAAAACTCTTCATCTAATTCAGCGGATTCAGACTCTGAAAATTGACTCCCCTCGTCCGCTTTGGCGGACAAGTATCATCGATTAATTGTTTGTTTTATTTGTGCTCGCTAATCCCGAAGTAAACTTCGGGAAATGCGCTCGCATAATTCATCAGATCGGCTATCTTTGCAACGTCTCCCTAAAAGTTCACATATACAGATAAAGCGTCCTATTAAACAGCACCATAATTACTAAAGAATATGATCAACTTTTTTCTGGTCCGCGATCATCAAGGGATCATTGCAGCAGAAACCACTTCAGAGATTAATAACACAACCAGGGTAAAACTGGAGTGGCTCTTTGGCGGCGCACAATATCTGGGTGTTGAAAAGGTTGGCGGTACCTTTGTGGGACCCCGCAAAGAGATGATCACCCCGTGGAGCACCAATGCGGTGGAGATTGCCGGGAATATGGGTCTGAAAGGCATCAGGAGAATTGAGGAGTTCTTCACCGTATCGGGAAAAGATGCAGACTACGATCCTATGCTCCAGGCGCTGTATGAGAACCTTGATGAGACAGTTTTTATCATTGACCGGGAACCAGAAGCGGTTATCGAAGTAACCGACATTTCCGGTTACAACCAGAAGGAGGGGCTGGCCCTGAACCCGGATGAGATCGCCTACCTGGAGGGGGTTAGTGAACGGATTGGCAGAAAACTGACCGACAGCGAGGTATTTGGATTTTCGCAGGTGAACTCGGAGCACTGCCGGCACAAGATATTCAACGGCAGCTTTATTATCGACGGCAAAGAGAGGGAGTCCTCCCTATTCCAGCTGATCAAGCGAACCACACACCTCAACCCCAACCATGTGGTATCGGCCTATAAGGACAACTGCTCTTTTGTCCGGGGACCGGTTATCGAACAGTTTGCACCGGCCAGCCAGGACAATCCGGACTATTTCCGGGTGACCGATATTGAAACCGTACTTTCACTGAAGGCGGAGACACACAACTTCCCCACCACCGTGGAGCCCTTTAACGGTGCGGCTACAGGAACAGGGGGAGAGATCAGGGACCGGATCGCCGGTGGAAAGGGAGCCATTCCCATGGCCGGTACGGCGGTCTACATGACCTCCTACCCCAGGCTGGACAGTGAGCGAAGATGGGAAGGGGCCATGCCCGAAAGGCCGTGGCTTTACCAGACCCCCGATGAGATCCTGATCAAAGCCTCCAACGGGGCCAGCGATTTCGGGAACAAATTCGGACAGCCCCTGATTTGCGGCAGTTTGCTCACCTTTGAGCACAGCGAAGAGGGAAAACAGTTTGGTTTTGACAAAGTGATCATGCTGGCCGGTGGCATTGGATTCGGAAAACTATCCGATGCAGAGAAGGCGATCCCCGAAAAGGGAGATGTGGTGGTCCTCCTTGGAGGGGACAACTACCGCATCGGCATGGGCGGCGGTGCTGTCTCATCGGTAGACACCGGTGAATTTGAGAATGCCATTGAGCTGAATGCTGTTCAGCGTGCCAACCCTGAGATGCAGAAACGGGCCTACAATGCCATACGGGCCCTGACCGAGCTGGGTCGCAATCCTGTGGTGAGCATCCATGACCACGGGGCAGGAGGACACCTGAACTGCCTTTCGGAACTGGTGGAGGCAACCGGCGGGATCATATACCTTGACAAGCTTCCGGTGGGCGACCCCACCCTTTCGGCCAAGGAGATCATCGGGAACGAATCGCAGGAACGCATGGGGCTTGTGATGAAACCGGAAGATGTGGATGAGCTGGTCCGAATCGCCAACCGCGAACGGGCCCCCATCTATATTGTCGGTGAGATCACCGGCGACCACAGGTTCACATTCCACAGTCAGAAAACAGGCGAAAGGCCCATGGACCTTGAGCTTGCCGATATGTTCGGAAAACCGCCACGTACGGTAATGGAGGATCATACACTGACGGTAAATTACAGGGAGACGGAAGCTGATCCCGACTCCCTCCGGCAATACATTGACGAAGTGATGCAGCTGGAGGCTGTGGCATGCAAAGACTGGCTCACCAACAAGGTGGACCGTTCGGTGACCGGCAAGATCGCCCGCCAGCAGTGTGCCGGTCCGTTGCAGCTGCCCCTGAACAACCTGGGTGCAGTGGCGCTGGATTACCGCGGGGTAAAGGGATATGCCACCTCAATTGGTCACGCTCCGGTGGCAGGGATGGTGGACCCGGGTGCAGGAAGTGTGCTGGCCATTGCAGAGGCGCTCACCAACCTGGTATGGGCACCCATGCCCGACCAGATGAGGAGCATCTCACTTTCGGCCAACTGGATGTGGCCCTGTAAAAACAAAGGAGAGGACGCCAGACTTTTCAAGGCAGCCACCGCTGCCAGCGATTTTGCAGTGGAGCTGGGCATCAACATCCCAACAGGGAAAGACTCCCTCTCCATGACGCAAAAATATGACGACCAGGTGGTCTACGCACCAGGAACAGTGATCATCTCCGCTGCGGCGGAGGTGACCGATGTGCGGAAGATCGTGGAGCCGGTACTGGTCAGCGATCCCGAATCCCGGGTAATCTATATCGATTTCTCCAGGGACGGATTCAAACTGGGCGGAAGCTCCTTCGCACAGGTCCGGAGCCAGCTGGGCAACGAGGCCCCTACGGTGCAGGACGCTGCCTATTTCAAGAAAACATTCAACCTGTTGCAGTCCCTGATCGAAGAGGGAAAGATACTGGCCGGACACGACGTGTCGGCCGGAGGACTCATCACCACACTGATGGAGATCTGCTTCGCCAACACCACGGGGGGCATGGAGGTGGATATCTCGGGACTTCCGGCGGAACCCATTCCCGTCCTGTTCAGCGAGAAGCCTGGTGTGGTTATCCAGGTGCAAAATGCACATGAGATTACCGGGGTGCTGGAAAGCGAGGGGATCCTGCACCATGTGATCGGCAGGCCCATCGAAGAGCGGGAGATCCAGCTGAGAACAGGAGATACCATTCAGAATCTTCCCATCGATAAAAGCCGCGACCTCTGGTTCCGTACCTCCTACCTGCTGGACCAAAAGCAGTCGGGCGAAAAGCTGGCCAAAGAGCGGTTCAACAACTACAAAAAAAATGCACTGAAACCGGATCTGCTCAATTTTGAAGGTAGTTTTGCAAAATTGGGTGTGGATCCCGGCCGCCGTTCCGAAAGCGGCATCCGGGCCGCCATCATCCGTGAGAAGGGGGTGAACGGGGACCGCGAGATGGCCCACGCCCTCTACCTGGCAGGCTTCGATGTGAAGGATGTGCACATGACCGACCTGATCGCCGGGAGGGAAACCCTGGAAGAGGTACAGATGATTGTCTTTGTGGGTGGATTCTCCAACTCCGACGTGCTGGGATCGGCCAAAGGGTGGGCCGGTGCATTCAGGTACAACAAAAAAGCCAGGGTTGCCCTGGAAAAATTCTATGCCCGCAAGGACACTCTCAGCCTGGGGATCTGCAACGGCTGCCAGCTGATGGTCGAACTCAACCTGGTGGTCCCTGAGCATAAAGAGCAACCCAAGATGCTCCACAACGAGTCAGGGAAATTTGAATCGGCCTTCCTTTCATTGGATATCCCTGCAAACAACTCAGTCATGCTGAAATCCCTTGAAGGAATGAGCCTGGGTGTATGGGTGGCCCACGGGGAGGGGAAATTCAGTCTGCCCATGGAGGAGAAGGATTACCAGATCGCAGCAAAGTACAGCCGCTCCACCTACCCGGCCAATCCCAACGGATCGGACCTGGATGTGGCGGCACTATGCTCGGCCGACGGCCGCCACCTGGCCATGATGCCCCACCTGGAGCGGGCCTACCAGCCGTGGCAATGCGCATACTACCCGGAAGAGCGGAGAAATGATGAAGCCACCCCCTGGCTGGAGGCGTTTGTCAATGCCCGGAAATGGATAGAGAGGAAGAACCCGGGTTCCTGACAGCTTGTCCGGGAAGCATGCTATCTGGGTGCATAAATGACCAGGATCCGCTCCACCCCTGATCCATCTTCCAGGAGCAACAGATATGAGCCGGCTCTGCAGGCAGACATATCCAGTGTAAACAGCTGCCCGTCCATGGTAAATGTCATGAGTACCGTTCCCTTCATGTCGACGAGCCTTCCCTTTTTCTTTCCGGCTGTTCCAGGGCCGGTCTCAATGGAAAGTTGATCCCCTGCAGGATTGGGATATATCCTGACGGTACCGGATGGCCTCTCCACTGTCTTGTTCTCTATCACGGCAGTGAACACGATCCCCGTATCTACGCTCAGCGGAAAATCAGAATGCACCAGCTCTTCCATTGCCACGGTGACCCGGAAGTCTGTGATATCCTCGTCATAATCAACTGACGTATTCCCGCTGAGAACCAGTTCCGCCTCTGTATCGCCCAGCCGGTTCAGGGTCCCAGCCTCAACTCCTTCCGGGAGGTTTTCAAAAATCCAGTTTGTCATCTGTAACGACTCCACGAAAATATCTCCATGAAGGTCAACATGGATCACCATTCCGTCTTCGCTCCCCTCAGTGATCTCGCCGTCCTGTGACAACGTCAGGTCAGCAACAGTATGGCTTCGCAGCAGCGCAACATCGTCGAAATAGAAAGTATCGGTGAACACCTGTCCGAAATCGAAAAACAACGCAATCCTGTCGAATGCATTGCTTTCCGCTCCTTCAAAAATAAAGAACAGCTTTTCCCATTCTCCGGTGGTTGTGATTGGAGTCGACACTTCAATGG
Source organism: Bacteroidota bacterium (assembly GCA_039714775.1). Classification (GTDB taxonomy): domain Bacteria; phylum Bacteroidota; class Bacteroidia; order Bacteroidales. The sequence continues at coordinate 13,732 of JBDLIQ010000030.1, read as the reverse complement.
GAGCTGCAACACCGCTGGAGCTCTCAATTTTGAACAGAACATTCCCGGTGCGCGGGGCATAAACCACCATGCCAAAGGTGCTCCCATAAGAAAAATCCATTGGTTCTGCCAGGTCGGTAAAGAAACCTCCCCATGAGGCTGCTGTGGGACCCTTATAGGTTATCCCCACAAGGTCGCTGGTGTTCCATCCCAATCTGAAGGGATTATCGGCTTTTTCAATATTACTTCCTCCGAAAGTCTGGAAAACCGGATCAACCACATCAAAATCGGCGATAATAAGGTTGCTGGTAATATTGACCAGCATGCTGTCTTCCATCACTCCGCATGAGTTGGTCACCTCCACCTTCACAAAACCGGCAATGTTCCCCCAATCCAAATTGATCCTGTGGGAATCCGAACCACTGTTTATAACCACCCCTTCCGGCACAATCCACCGGTAACTCCCTGCATGGAGGCTGTCGGTGTAAAACTCATGGTCCCTTGAACCTGCTGAAAGGTAGCCCGGTCCGGTCAATCCCAGCGGTACGATTGCAATGTCGCGGGTGACAGTTTCCTCCGAGCAGGTTCCTTTGATGTCCACCGAAACCTGCCCGGCAGAACATCCCCAGTTGACCAGTATTTCTTTTCCGTTCGCATCACCGACTATGGCGGCGTCTGCCGGAACAGACCATGCATAGGTCCCTCCTGATATAATGGGGACAGCGTACAGAATGGCGTTCTCGCCCTGATAAACGGCTGGTTTTCCTTCGATCTCTGTCGCCCCGAAAGTGACCGGGAGATCTATGGATACAGTGTCGCAGGAGGATTCCACCTCAAGGGTTACACTCCCCTCAACGCATCCCCAGTCCACTGTGACGGAGGAGGTGCCCTCCCCTGAAACAACAGCAACACCCCCGGGGAAGGACCATGTGTACTTATCCGCGGGGATGGGACTGAAATAGACCAGATTCCCTTCGTTCCTGGAGATGACAGATTTACCCTGGATCCCCGCTTCCGAAGCGGTCTGATAGACGCGTACATAATCTATCTCCACGGTGACAGGAGTGTCAAATATGGCATTGTCGATGGGGCCACCAAGTGTTCCGCCCACCGCCAGGTTCATGAGAAGGTAAAAGGAGCGGTCGTATGGCCACTGGGCCTCCCCGGTATGCTCATTGTAGTAAACGTGGTACTTCTGATCGTCCATGAACCACACGATGGAATCACTGTTCCACTCAATGGCATAGGTATGAAAAACCGTTTCTGCATCTGGGACAAGGATGGACATGGAGGGTCCTGCCCCTGCATAACCTGAGGCCTGGTGTGCAGTCCCACGGGCAATACCGGGTTCAGCCCCCACGTATTCAACCACATCGATCTCTCCGCAATCGGGCCATCCCAGCTCCTCCCTGTCACCAAGGATCCACAAGGCAGACCAGGTTCCCTTCCCCCCTGCTAGCTTTGCCCGATACTCGATCCTCCCGTAGGTGAGCTTCATGAGATCCCTGGTGACCAGACGGGCAGAGGAGTACTTCTTATTGACGGTTAACTCTTTCCTGGCCTCAATGATAAGACTCCCGTTCTCCACTCGGGCGTTGTTCAGATCGCGGTATGTATAATACTGCGCCTCCAGGTTGCCCCAGTTGCAAATGCCATAATCGCATCCGTCACCCACATCATATCCCCATTTCAATGTATCCGGCAGACCCGAATAATCAAATTCATCGGACCACACCAGTAATCTGCAATTCTCCTGGGACAGGCTGTTTGCAAAATGAGCTGTGAAGATCAGGATCAGGATGACCCTGGCTATCGCTGTCAATTGGCACCTCTCCATGTTTGGTTGCATTGTATTAAAGCACAACAATCTGTTTTTGCTGAATCGCTGATCCGGAAACTACCCTGATCAGGTATACGCCCGGGTGTGCCACGGACAGGTCGACCTGGTGCAGGCCCGGTCCGGTAATGATCTTCTCGAAGATCCTGCTCCCTGCGGTATTCATGATCTCAACCCTCAGTTCATCGCTTTCAGTATTTCCAATAGCAAGATAAAAGATGCCGTGGCTGGGATTGGGATACACAGAAAAACGCATGGTCTGGTTAGGGTCAAATCCTACCGGTTCAGCGTAGATACAGTCAGTTGTATCGGTACATCCATCCAGTGTGATCTCCACCGCATAATTCCCTGCTACCAACGGGGTAAATGCCTGCCCGGTCTCACCGGAGATCTCAGCATAACCGTTGTCACAGTCCAGCCAGCGGTAGGATCCTCCGGAAACAGTTGCGGTTATTACCCCGTTATCCAGTGATACGGAGAGATCCACGGAGCTGACCGTAAGGGTGGTGGTAATGATGCTGTCACATCCGTAGATGGAAGTAAGTTCACTTACATGGACCATGTTCTCATCTCCCACGGTCCCGTCGGGGAAAGTATAGCTCTCTCCGCTGCAAATGGTCGCCTCCTCCAATAGGTCATAGCTGTCACAATCGATCACGGCTTCCAGTCTGTAATTCTCATACATCTGCATGATCTCCCCATCGGTGAATGCTTTTTTGAAAACCATCACGTTGTCGATGCTGCCATTGAAATATGCAGGACTTCCCGAGGTCCTGCTTTTGGCAAGCATCGGAATATTCCCTTCCTTCACGGTTCCGGTAATGGAGTGGCTGTCTTTCAGGATCCCGTTGAGATAGATCTTTGCACTGGATCCGTCATAGACGGCAAACACATTGATCCATTGTCCGGTGACCAGGTCATCATTGGGAATACCAGGACGTTCGGCCTTCACATTTGTGACCACCTTGAAACGAAGTTCCTTGTTCCCCCGGTCGGCATAGATCACATACTGGTCTCCCTCAGAATCAAACAGAGGTCCGTAAGCCTCAGGCATCTCCCGCGGGAGGTATGTCAGCTTAGTCCAGACCGAAATCGATACCACGGTATCATTGATATCGAAAGAGGGAGAATTTTCAAACTGAACGTACTGTTTCCGGGTATGGTCGAATTTCAGCGCATTGCCCAGAAGACCTCCCTCCACTACAGGTTCGTTCTTTACAAGTCCGTCGTTTGCATTTTCTGTTTCATCCAGCAGCAGGGTATCCTGTCCTTCCAAGGGCATCCCGGTCATCCTGTACCATGCCACCAGGTCTGCATTGGCCGTCTCATGGGTAAAGATCACCCTTGTACCAGGCAGTATCTGGTTGGGTTTGGCAGCCTGGTCCATGATCCCGGTGAGGGTGAGAATATAGGACTGCTCAGCCAGGTCTGTTGTGGACAACATCACAGAGCGCTCATCTGCTGTGAGGGTTGCGGCGGTAATGGTGACAGACTGGTCAACGGCATAATTGGCAAGGTTAGTGGCTGAAGCCGGTTCGAGCTTTTCACTGAATTCAATGATAATGCCGGGATTGTCGCCCCGTGAGGTGACATGGGTGACCAACGGTCTTGTCAGATCGGTACCGGTGGTTGCAGATACCTCATTGGAGAACTGCTTGCTTAACAGCCCCAGTGTGTTCTTTGCCTTTACCCGGTAATAATATGTCTGGTTCTCTGCTGAAGTGTTGTCGGTAAACTCTGTCACATTCCCCACTGTGGCATACAACGTATCCGGTTCCGGGCTGATATCCCGGTAGATCTCATATCCCATGATCCCGCTTTCGTAATTCACCGCCTCACTCCAGGTCAGGGTCACAGCGGTCTCTTCCACAACCGGTTCCTCAAGTATCACGTTACCGGGATTGCGGGAGATCGGTTCCTCATTGGTACCGGTATACATGACCATGATCTCCTCCTCGGAGAGGGCCCTGCTGTATACCTCCACCTGGTCAATGAAGCCATTTAAATATGTGGACCCTGACTTGCCCAGGGTGGCCACCTGTCCCGGTTTCACGGTACCGGTAAGCGGGTGTGAATCCTTCAGGACACCGTTCAGGTATACCTTGGCCTGGGTCCCATCATAGACACCCGCCACATGGATCCATTCCCCGGGGGGGATGTCCGCATCCGGGATGCCTGGCCTTTCAGCCCCTGCCGATGTAACCACTTTGAACCTTAGCTCCTTGTTGCCACGATCCCCGTAGAGGACATAATTGTCCGTTTCCGAATCGAACAGGGGGGCATAGGGGCCGGGAAGCTCTGAAGGTTTGGCGGGAAGCTTTGTCCATAAAGCCAGTGTAACACCGCTTCCATCAATGTTGAACGATTCGGAAGCCTGAAACTCCACGTAGTCATCCACCCCGTCGAAACCGATCCCGTTCCCGAGGACCCCCTCTGTGGGAAATGCGCCGTTCCTTACAATCCCGTTGTTTGCATTCTCTGTTTCATCGACCACCAGGTAATCCGGGTCCTCAAAAGGAAGCGTATCCAGCATGTAAAAAGCAACTGCAGATTCAGGAATGCCGTAGTGCAGGAAGATCCTGGCTGCCGTTGCTATGGTATTGGGGGACAATGCCCTGTCTTTGACACTCTTTATCGTTAGGATGTAGGATTGTTCGGACAAAGGGGTTGTGGTCAGGATCACAGATTTCTGGTCCCTTGCAAGGAGTGCCGACAGCACTGAATTCCCGTAATTGATGGTGTAGTTGGCTGCAGTCTCGGCGGATGTCCTGTCAATCCTCTCGGAAAAACCTACCACAACGGTACCGCTATCCCCACGGGAAGTAATGTAAACCACCTCTGGAGGGGTCACATCATTCAGGGTGGTTACAGCCACCTCGTTGGAGAAATTGACACTTCTCAGTCCTGCCACATTTCTTGCCTTGATCCGATAATAATATTGACGTGACTCTTCATAGGTCTCATTCAGGTACTCTGTCACGTTCCCCACCGAAGCAAGCAGGGTGGTTGCCCCGGGTACCTCATCCCTGAAAATATCGTATCCGGCGATCCCGCTTTCCGGATCGGTGGCCGGCTCCCAGTTCAGGAGCACCCTGGTTTCGGCAGGAGTGGCCGAGGAAAGCACCACATCGGAAGGTTCGGTATCATCCATCAGGGTGAGCAGCAGGAGCGGATAATCGGTGGTGATCGCATCCACGCCCAGATCGATGGCCGGCTGCATGGTGGCCGCGGAGTTCAGGGTCCATGCATTGAAGTAGATCCCCTGCATGTGAGCATAGTCAATAACGGTCTGCGTCAGGGTACCTCCGCTTCCAACCCAGTCTCCGTTGATAGCAACCACCTGGTCAACACTTGATTCTGAAATGGTTCCGAAGAGCTGCACTGAAATGGTTGGATCCAGCGATTTGACCTCGGTGAGCTGCGCCAGACTGAAACTGGATACGATCACCCTGTTACCCATCCCGATCCCATGGATCATGTCAACCACCATGGACGGGACCCTGGTATCCGAAGACTTGATCTCTATTACCACCCCGATCTGGTTGGGACTGTTTTTGGCAACCATCAACGATTCCCACAAAGTCGGGATCTTCTCCCCTGTGAACTCGGTGCTGAACCAGGATCCTGCATCCAGTGCCCTGAGTTGGTCATAGGTCATTGAGGATACGGTACCCGTCCCGTCCGTCGTTCGGTCGACCGTAGCATCATGCATGATCATCAGGGAGTCATCTCCCGAGATCATTACATCCAGTTCGAAATAGTCTGCATTGATTTCCACTGCCTTGTGAAAAGCAGACAGGGTATTCTCGGGAGCCATTCCTGCGCCTCCACGGTGAGCAATAACAAGAGGTTGCCCGAAAGAGAACGTGGAGAGCATCACAAATGAAATGTATAGCAATTTTTTCATAATGCAAGTTTTTAGGATATATCCATACAAATATATGACCCGGAACAGGAGTAAGGCAATCGCACATTCGTGGTATTTTCAGAGTATGGTTTGGAATGTGACAGAGCCCGGATACTCATTTTCCCCTAAACATCCGGGTTGAAAAGGTTCTCCCTGTAAGCTTTTGAGACAACTGCAGCCTTGGTATTCACCTCAAGCTTCTTATAGATGTTCTTGATGTGTGTGTTCACCGTGTGAAAACTGAGGAACAGGGTGTCCGCGATCTGTTGTTTCGTCATTCCGGAAACCACATATTGCAATATCTCTTTCTCCCTGTCGGTAAGTCCGTAGTCGGGCCTCCTGCCCTTGATCCTGGAAAACAGCTGGAGAACCTTATGTGCGATCCTCATATTCAGTGGCGCGCCCCCCTGGAGAACCTCCCTGATTGAATCTACGATTTTCTCTGGTGATGAATCCTTCAGCAGGTATCCCGAAGCTCCCTCGCAAAGTGCATCGAACACCACATCATTGTCTTCGTAAATGGTGAGAATGACAATATGGATATCCATTGAAAAGCTCTTGAAGCGCTGTATCCCTTTGATACCACTTATTCCGGGTAATCCTATATCAAGCAGGATCACATCCGGCAAAGGGGCCTCTTCCATCCTGACCAATGCCTCCTCGCAGGTGGAGAAACTCTCCCTGCAAACCATCCCATCGGCGCTGTTGACCACCGCTTCCAGGCTCTTCCTGTAGCGGGAATTATCCTCTACCATCCATATGTTGACCTGGCCTTGAGCCAGTAGATCGATCGGTTTCATAAATCAGCTTTTCTTTTTTCGAATATATTTCGCCGCGCACCCCCGGGAGCCTTGATCGGCAGCTTCAGTACCACACAGGTCCCCTGGCCCATTTCGCTGGTAATCTCAATGTGAGCCCCTATCTTTTTTGCACGATAATGGAGGTTTGCGAGCCCACCGCTGTATCTCTCCTTTTCCATATTAAAGCCTTTCCCGTCATCACAGATCTTCATCTCCAGGCTGCTGGCATTCCTGATCAGGTGGATCATGCACGATTTTGCATCCGCATGTCTGAGGATGTTGTTTATGGTCTCTTTGTAGATCAGGAAAATATTCCTTCTCACCCCCAGCTTCACAGCATCCATGTTCAATCCCTCCGAAACATGAAAGGTCCATTTCATCCCGGCCAGCATGATGGAGGCCTTCTCCCTCATTTTGAACAACATATTCTCACCTCCATCATTCTTGGGATTGATGAACCAGATAATGTCCCTGATCGAATCGATGGTTTCGTTGGTGGTCCTGTAGATGTCGGTGGAAAGCTGGTATGCCCTCCTGTCCTTCATGTAATGTTGCATGAGTTGCTGGCTGTCCACACTGATGCTGCTCAGGTTACTGCCCATTTCATCGTGCAGGTCACTGGCGATGTTCAACCGGATCCTTTCGATCTCCAGCAGGTGCCAGAAGCGGAGCCTGGCGACCAGGATCCCGATGCCAAAGATGGCAAACAGCCCCGCAATCCTGATCCATGTGGTGTTCCACCATGCGGGTAAAACAGTAATCGACAACTCTACCGGTTCGCTCCAGGTATGATCAGCATTGCTCGCCCTTGCCAGGAACTGGAAAGAACCGTGACGCAAATCTGTATAAAAAGCCGTATTCCTTGTTCCGGAATAGACCCAGTCGTGGTCGATCCCCTCCAGCATATAGGCATACTGGTGTTTCTGCCCCGGGGACATGTCCAGGGCCGTGAAATCGATTGAGAAGAAATTCTGGTCATGTTCCAGGACGATCTCCCGGGTGCATGGCAGGCTCTCCTGCTCATTTGTCTCCCTGTTAAACACATTCAGGTAGGTGATCGCCATCAGGGGCGGTACGGTATCCACAGAAATCGAATCGGGATGGAAAGCGACAAAGCCATTGATCCCCCCGAAATATACCCTCCCCTGCCCGTCTTTGTAACTGGCACGCCAGTTAAACTGGTTGTCGACCAGTCCGTCCAGCTCGTCATAAACCCTGATCGACCCTGTTTCAATATCCATCCTGACCAGACCCTTCATTGTGCTGACCCACAGGTTTGTTCCATGGTTCCCCTGGATCCCGAAAACAACATCATTCGGCAACCCGGACTGAGTGGAATAGTGATAGAACCTGCCGTTTTCAATATCCAGCCTGTTCAGGCCGCCACTGTGTGTTCCAATCCAGATCCCATTCCGGTCCTCAAATATTACGCTGATCTTATCAGAACTGATGCTGTATGGATCACGGTCTTCAGGAATATATTGTTCCAGTTTCCTGTGTTGCGGATCATAGCAAAAGGCACCATCCAGCCAGGTCCCGATCCATATCCTCTTCCTGCTGTCCTCGAAAAGGACATTCACAGAGCTCTCTTCCGGCAGTGAGGGAACACCTTCTGAAATCTCCGGTTCATACCTGGAAAAAATCTCACTGTTCCTGTCATAAATATCCAACCCGCTGTTGGTCCCCACCATGAAGAGGCCGTCACTGGTCTCCATTACCTGGAGCACCCAGTCAGACCGGATCGCACCTGCATCGCCTGGATCAGCCCTGTAGTGCCTGAACTCCTCCGTCACCGGATCAAACCGGTTCAATCCCCCGTGCATAGTGGCGATCCACAAATAACCTCCCGCTGATTCATAGAGGGAAATCACATCATTATCGCTCAAGGAATTGGGATTTGAAGGATCGTGCCTGTAATGAGTCATCCTGCCGGTAACAGGATCGATCCGGTCAAATCCGCCCCCGCCGTACCCTACCCACAGACAGTGGTCACTTCCCTTTAGGAGGGAACTGACAACATGTCCCCCCAGGCTGTTTGGCCTGAGCGGCTGGTTTCTATACTGCCTGAACGATTTGCGTGCCGACATCTTATTGAGCCCGTTCTCTGTTCCGATCCAGATATTCCCCTTCATGTCTTCGTAGATGCAACGGACGCGGTCAATAGAGATGGAATTATCGTTGTCATCCTCTCTGATATAGCGGGTATTCACAGGCACCCCCCTGTCATCCCGGGAAACCAGGAACAGCCCCTCATAGTTATAGGTGCCGATCCACAATCTCCCTTTGCTGTCCGTAAGTGTCTGACGAATTGCAGAAGAGAGAGGATCCGCATACCTCTTTTCAATACCCGGACCATGAGAGGCCCTTCCAGTGGATAGATCGAACCGATCCAATCCTGAGAATGTACTCAGCAGTAGTTTATGACCGGGTTCAACGCGGATGTCCCAGACTCCGTTGTCGGCAATGGAGCATGTATCCCCGGGGTCATGGACAAATTGCCGGAAAGTCCCCTTACTGATATCCAGCTGAATCAGCCCGGCATCCCAGGTACCCACCCAGAGGGAGTGGTCAGGTCCCTCTGTAATTGAAGTAATGTTTCGGGATGGGAATTCCTCACCTCCTGCCAGGGATCCCGAATAGGTCTCAATGCGTCCTTCCTCCGGGAAGAGGCGGAACAATCCACCTTCGGTGGTACCGAACCAGATATTGTGGTACCGGTCTTCATAAATGCACTGGATAAAACCATCTTTCGATCCTGGCAACCTACATGGAATAAACGACTCACTGATCCTGTCAAATTTTTGCAACCCCCCTCCCCAGGTTCCCACCCATAGTATCCCGTTACTGCATTCTAACAGCGACATAACATAATTCTCCGGTAATGAGGTTGAATCTGCGAAGATTTTCTTGAAGACCTTGAAGTTTTGCCCGTCATACCTGTTCAGGCCATCCTTGGTCGCAATCCACAGGAACCCATCCCTGGTCTGAAGGACCGCATTGATGGAATTGTTAGAGAGCCCTTCGTTGATGAAGATTCTTTCAAACAGATAATTGTCCTGTGCTTTCAGTGATGAGAACAGTGACAGGAGAACAAGTGCATGAAACCAATTTCTCAATATTGCTTTCAAAACATTTTAGTTTAGGGTAATATTATCAAATATTTGGGACTCGGATGCACAATTCCTCCAGGATTATTGTCTCTCCCTGGTACCATGATCGGTACCTTCTGCAGTGCAGGGAAAGATCTACAGTATATATGGAATGATCGCATTTCGCTCCAGCGGGTAGTCGGGGAAGGTGGAGCGGTACCAGCGGTGGTGGGAGAGTGCGCGGGGCACCAGGTTGAAGACCACAGCCATTAATGCGATGACCAGCGGCATCTGTTTTCCTGCGGTGCAGGTGCGCAGGGGCCACACCACCGAGCGGTTTCCGTAATGGAACACATAGAGGGCAAAAAAGATCCAGGTGACCGGCTGGATACCGGCCGGTCCCAGCAGGAAAGCCAGGATGAAGATAACCAGGGCGGGCAGCTCCATGAGGACCCATCCCACCCGGTTGGGAATGGTGGGACCCCAGTCTTTCCGGCTGTGCCGTCCGTAAGGTGCAGTTACAAATAAAAGGAGAATAAAGGTGAGTAGTCCCAGCCCCACCCAGAGCCATAAGAATTGATAAAATGTGTGACGTTCCATTTTCCGGATCGGTAAACCTTCAAAGCCTACATCAACGGCACCACATCTTTCATCTTATCCCAGTAGGGGTCCACCAGCAAGTATGCACTGCCGATGAGTGCTGCATGCTCTTTCAATTGGGAAACTTTTGTGTCGAGGTTGAGTCCATGGGTTTCCAGGGCTTCATTAAAAGCCTCCCCGAAAAGGTCCCACGCTCTGGAGATGTTGCCCCCGGCCACCAGGGCCGTAGCCCCGAATTGCCTGAACCATGGTGCCAGGAAAGCGCCCAGACCCGACCCGAACTCCCTGAAGAGCTGACGGGCCGTCTCATCGGTTTCCACCCTTTCCGCCAGTTCTTTAACACCTTTGACCTGCTCTCCAGTGCGTACCTCATATTGTCCCACAAACCACCGGGTGGAGAAGTAATCGTCGGCAATCCCATCCCCGTGCGGAAGGTGCCAGACGCATCCCCCGTCGGGGACATCATCCCGTCCAATCACCGGGATCCCGTTCTCCAAAAACGCCGAACCGAAACCGGTCCCCAGTGTAATGACCATCAGTTTCTCGTATCCTTTTCCTGAACCGGCAAAGGCCTCCCCCACGGCAAATGCAGAGGCATCATTAATATAGCGTACCGGCACTGCCTGCCGCAATTCTTTCAGTATTGCCTCGCCCACGTTAATCCCGTAGAGGCTGCGCAACTTGGGCTGATCCTTGATCAGGGCGACACCCCCGGCATAATCGAAGGGTCCCGGCATGGCCATCCCGACTCCCTTTACAGGCGAGGGACTCCGCTCCATGGATTCACCTATGGCAGCTGACCAGGCCCGGATGATCTCGCCGGAGGCTGCGGCGGGATCCACATCCCTGCCTGCCAGGGTATTTTCAAGTACACGGTTTTCTGTCAGGTCAACAACGGCAGAGGTGATGTGTGTACCCCCCACATCCACCCCAATGGCAAAGTCATTATTCATATGCAATTATCAATTTATCTCAGTAATTTTTAGTTGCCTTCCTCCCTCCGGTGATCGTTTCATGGTAAGGCGGAGCTCCATCTGCTCCCCCTCCGGACCTGGAAACTCAAATGTAATCTTTTCTCCCCTCTTTTCGGGTTTCCAGAGCAAAGCTTACAAAAAGAGTTAAAAAACTCTTCTTGATCTGGAACAGGGTCTTGAAGCTCATAACAATTTATCTATTACTGGTTTAAATTGCGGGTTGCATTGGTCTCCCGGACCGGGACCAGGGGTGTATACTGAAGGGTATAGACGGAAGAGTAGGCTTCCTGACCCTCCACCTCAAGGAGAAGGTCAATCCGGTCCGCATCCCACCGTGGCAGTATACCCCTGACTGTGGGTCCCGCTATGTTCCGGTTGGGCAGGGCCTTCCCAAATTCCCAGGTGAGAAGATGTACCTCCTCGCTACCTGCCCTTAGCTTCACATGCACCGTGCCTTCAGGAATCTTCTCATAAAGATCATTCAGGACAAAGAGGTCGCAATAAAAAGTTTCCCCCTCCTTCCAGGAGAACTTGGGGATCCGCGCACTGACCAGGAATGGCCTGCAGGAGTTGGAGACTGCATAAAATGCGGGTTTCGGTTGATTTGGATAGCTGATCAGGCTGTTGTTGGCCGCCGTGATCCACGGCTCATTATAGCACCAGTTGACGGCCATGGCGCAAACCGGTTTTTGTCGGCGGGCCTCCTCAAAAATGCACTTGTATCCTTCACCCTGCATCCACTGGCTTCTCTCTACCAGTTGCTCCAGGCTCCCGGCTTCGCCAAAGTACTCCTCCAGGAGATCTTTCATCAGCCATGTATCACCAAACCAGGCTCCGAATGCATGGTGGCTCTCCCAGCTTGCTCCCGGCTCCGGCGGGAAGAGTTCATCTTCGGGAATGATTTTTTTCAGCTGCTCTACAGAGGCCGCACCTGGCATGCCGAACTCCGTGTAGGCAGTGGCCACTGCCCTGGGCATTCTCTGGAACACCTCCTCCTCCGTGGTCCAGTACCTGAACACGTAATTACCGTGCGCCATTCCCATCAGCGGGGAGGTGGGGATGAAAGGTGTTGTGGGATCCAGCAGGAAACACTGGCTGTTCAGCAGGCGTATGGCCAGGGATTGATCGGTCATGCCGCTCCATGCATTGAAAAGCTCATTACCACCGCTCCAGATGGCATTTGAGGGATGGCTGCGAATGCGTTTGATGATGGCCTCTGATTCAGATTCAAGAACCGAGAGGTATTCAGGAGTTCCTTCATAGTTGTTACAGGCCAGTGGAAACTCGGTCCACACCAGGATGCCTTTCTCATCACACAACTCGTAAAATGCATCTTTATTGACGATGCCTCCGCCCCAGATCCTGAAAATATTAAAATTGATCTCCAGCGCCCTCTCCAGCAGCTCCTCATAACGTGCATGGGTGATCACACCGGGAAAAATATCTGGATTGACCCAGTTGGAGCCCTTACCAAAGATCTGTCTGCCGTTTAGTTCAAGGGTGATGGGAGGATTGCTCCGGCCCTTGGGAAAGGTGTCGGGTTTGGCCCATGCCCCCTCATGCATCACCAGCCTGATTCTGCGAAAACCGATCTTCTGCTGCACCTCGTCAAGCACATTTCCGTTGCCATCGAGCAGCTTCAACACAGCGGTATATAGATTCTGTTCTCCATGGTCATGGGTCCACCAGAGTTGGGGATTGTCCAGTGTAAAACTTCTCTTCTCCAGTTCAGCGATCTTACCGCTCTCTTTCATCACACGCCTGCCTGAGGGATCTGTAAGTTCCCACTTAAACCCTTCATCCTCCAGATTCGCTCCAGCCACCTGAAGGTTTATCTCTGCCGACTCAAACCCGTCAGAGAGTGTATAGTCAACAAATACATCTGTAAAGTGGGCACTCTTTCGGGTTTCAAAATAGGTTTCATCCCAGATCCCACTGGGAATCAGCCGCGGGTGCCAGTCCCACAGATAACTCACCGCCGGCTTCACACTCTGTGCAGCCTGGGTCCTGTCATCGGGCATTCCGGGTATCTTAGGAACCGGGAAGATCACGATGGTTAGCTCGTTCTCCTCCTTCATCATGCCGGTCAGGTCCAGTTCAACCGCACTGAACATCCCCTCCTGTGCAAAAACCTGTGCTCCGTTCAGGAAGATCTCAAATTTATAGTCGATCCCTTTTGAAACAAAAAAGAGGCGCTCTCCCTCTTTCAGCCGTGGCTCGGGAAAGCTGGTCCGATAGCTCCACCAGACATCCTCCATCCAGCGGTAATCCTTCCAGTTTTCGGCATACATGTGATCTCCCCAGCCCTTTGCCCTGGCGTAATCCAGCTGAACTGCCCCCGGAACGGTTGCTGCGTACCACTCCTCCGGCAACGCTCTTTTTTCTTTATGAAATCCCACCTCCCACTCCAACCCGGAGTCCGGGGAGAACCCTGGTCTATGCCCCTTTGGTTGGGTTGCTGAACCCTCTCCCGGGAACGAAGTTCCAATTACCAACATCAGAATTGCTATTTTATTAATTGCTACTAATTTCATCAGAATATACGA
>JBDLIQ010000029.1:0-34968 GCA_039714775.1 Bacteroidota bacterium | reverse complement strand
GGAACAGCGCGAAAACAGGGCGACCGAACAGGAAAACACCCTCCTGAAGCAGCAGCAGGAACTTGACAGGCTCTCAAGGGAAAAAGATAAAGCCCGGCGGAAACTGCTTATGGGTCTGGTCCTGTTTATGATCATCGTGGTGATCCTGGTCACCTGGAGTCTTGTGGCGACCCGCAAAAGAAACCTTTTGCTGGCACGGCAGAAAAGGGAGATCAGTGCCCAGCGGGACGAGATTGAAGCCCAGCGGGACGAGATTGAGACCCAGCGCGACCTGGTATTTAATCAGAAGGAGGCTATTGAGCAGTACAGCGTGGAGATCACCAAAAGCATCGAATATGCAAAGCGCATTCAGACCTCCACCCTGCCTGACCTGGAATTGCTCCGAAAGGCCGTTGCGGACTACTTTGTCCTGTTCAGGCCCAGGGACATCGTAAGCGGGGACTTTTACTGGATGGCCCACGTGGAGGATACGACCGTTCTGGTGGTGGCCGATTGTACAGGACACGGAGTGCCGGGTGCGTTTATGAGCATGCTGGGGATCTCGCTGCTGAAGGAGATCGTTCAGAAGGAATATGTAACGCATCCGGGAGTGATCATGCAACGGATCAGGAAGGAGATCATGAGGTTGTTGGGACAGAAAGGAATCCAGGGGGAACAGCGGGATGGAATGGATATGTCGCTTATCGAGATCAACCGGAAAGAGAAGCAGATCCGGTATGCAGGGGCCTATAACCCATTGTACCTGGTCAGAAGCAGCCGCATTACAGCTCCTGATATTCCGGAAGTAAAGGTACATAGCTCTTCGGGTCACATTTTGTATGAGATCCCTGCCGACCGGATGCCGGTGGCGATTTTCGACCGCATGGATAAATTTACAACCCATGGTTTTCCCATCGAAGAGGGAGATCAGCTCTATCTGTTTACCGACGGCTATCCCGACCAGTTTGGTGGGGAGCATGGCAAAAAACTCAAATACAAACCCTTCAAGGAGCTCATTCTCCGTAACGCCTCCCAACCCATGGATGAACAGAACCGGGAGATGGCCTCTACCCTGGATGGCTGGCAGGGGGCCTACGACCAGGTGGATGATATCTGCGTGATCGGGGTGAGGTTCTAGACCATCAGCTCTCCTTACAATTCAGATACGCAAGAGGCATATAATCTGCACCAGATAAAATATTCTCTATTTTTTCGTAATTTTTGAGAGAAATTAAATTCTTTGCTGTGCGACTTGCAATCATATCAGATATTCACGAGGATATCCTCAGCCTTAAAAAGATCATCGGTAAAATCGAAAGATCAGGCTATGATCAGCTTATTTGTCTGGGAGATATTTCCGGATTCAACATTCCGTTTTATAAATACAGGGAGACGCGAAATGCGCATGATTGCTTATCATTGTTAAGAGAGAAAAACAGCATTATTATTCCGGGCAATCACGATCTTCATGCCGGACAAATGATCCCTAAAAATTCTGCAGTCTTTGATTTTCCGGAAAACTGGTATGATCTTGATTACCAGCAACGGTTTGCGTTAGGAAAGAATGAGATATGGCTGCATGAGGAAGATGATCTCAATCCACTATATACCATCGAAGATATTGAGTTTCTCCGATCCCTCCCTGAGTATTATGTTTTGAATTACAACGGACTTAATATCATGTTCAGCCATTATGCCTATCCGAATCTTTCCGGATTCAAAAAGGCTTTCTATTACCATGGAGCAGAGTTCAAGCCCCATTTTGAATTCATGGAAAACCATGATTGTAGTATAAGTTTTACCGGTCATACACATGTCAGAGGATTTTATACTGTTTCACAGGGGCATTTCAAACAATACCGTTATAAAAATCTCAGCCTGAAAACATTTCCGATATGTATAGGTATTCACCCCGTAACAAATCACAATAATCGTAGCGGATTTTGTAAATTTGATATTGAGAGATCCATGCTCCAGGCGATACGGAGCTAAAAACAGAGTACTTTAACCCATGCCTGAAAACAACCTGAACCGGTTCTTCTTATTTATAGTATTTCCTTCAATACTGGCGATAGGGTTTTTTATTCTGTTGATTTTTACCATTGTCCTGCCCTCTTTTGAGAAGAATATCATGGAGGGGAAAAAGGAGACAATCTTTGAGCTGACAAATACGGCCTGGAGTTTACTGGAAGAGTACCACCATGAAGTGCTGCAGTTTGATTTGCCTGAAGACAGTGCCAGGATTCTTGCAGCGGAAAGGATTAAGCAGATAAGATATGGCGACGAATACAAGGATTATTTCTGGATAATTGACAAACAGCCGGTAATGATTATGCACCCCTACCGGCCTGAACTGGCTAACACAGATCTTTCAGATTATCAGGATCCGGATGGTAAATTGCTGTTCGTGGAGGCGACGAGAATCGTAGCAGAGAATGGAGAGGGATTTATCAATTATATGTGGCAGTGGAAGGATGATTCTACACGCATCGTTCCAAAGCTCTCTTATGTGAAAGAATTTGCTCCATGGGGGTGGATCGTTGGTACTGGCATCTACCTGGAGGATGTACACAGAGAAATTAAAGCGCTAAAGAGCAGGCTTTTACAAATTGTATTGTTGTTTGCCTTACTCATAGGTACAATCCTGGCTTTTATAGTCAAGCAGAGCTTTGGTATTGAAAACAGAAGAAAAAATGCGGAGAGAAAGCTTCGTTTGTCGAGACAAAAGTATAAATCACTTGTTGAGGCTTCAACGGAAGGAACCCTGATGATACTCATGGAGGAGATTATTTTCTCCAATGTAAAATTCAGTAATTTAAGCGAATATGATCCTTTTGAAGTAAGGAAACTACGTTTTGGAGACCTGTTCAGCCTGGAATGGAAAAAACTGGTTGGTCTGTTTGATGATCCCAAAAAGTCTGTATCTCTTGAAGCTACTTTAAATTGCAAAGATGGTGGTAAGAAGGAGGTGGTATTATCTGCATCCATGATCTCCTACGGGGATGAAAAGGGGTATATTATCATTGTTAAGGAGATTAGCCTGCAACGGCAGTTGGCTAAAGAGACTAAACTGCTTAAACAGGAGTTGCAATCTTCGCTCCTTTTAATGAACCAGCCCATCAAACCCCTGATAAATGATCTGAAAAAGTGTGAGGTTGGTACTTCGATACGGGAAGCTGCTCTGTTAATGACCCGGAAAAAGAGAGATGTACTTTTTATAAGTCAGGGAAACGAAATAATAGGTGTGATCAATAACAATGACCTTAAAAAGAGGGTGTTGGCAGCCGGTATTGATCCAGGGACATCGGTAATAGAGATTATGACATCTCCGGTGGAGACTATTTCTGAAAATGCACTGCTCTATGAGGCACTGCTGATACTGAAAAACAGGAATGTATCCCACCTGGCAACTGTTGATGCCAGGAGTATTATAAATGGAGTGATTGGTTACAAGGATATTATAGATATTAAGCAGAATACCATAAGCTTCCTGATAAAAGAGATTGAAACAGCCGAGGATGTAAATCAACTGGTAGCGATATACAAGCGGGTGCCGGTTCTGGTTAAAGCACTTTTAGATAGTGGGGATAAGACAGGAAATATCAACAGGATCATAACTTCTGTCTCCGACGCCATTTATAAGCGGGTTATTCATTCTGCTATTGAAGATTTGGGACAGCCTCCATCTAAATTTGCTTTTATTGTAATGGGAAGTGAAGGCAGGGGAGAACAGACCCTGGCAACTGATCAGGACAATGCCATCATATTTGAGGATGTTGAAGAAAAAAGGCTGGGATATACACATAAATACTTCCTTGAGTTAGGGGCGCGTTTGAATAGAGATTTGAACAGGGTGGGTTACAACTATTGCAAGGGAGAGATCATGGCAAGAAATCCGAAATGGACTCAGCCACTGGGTTCCTGGAAAAAATACTTCAGCCAATGGATCAATACATGTAATCCCCAGGATATCCTTGACGTAGCTATCTTTTTTGATTTTCGTTGTGTATATGGAGACAGGTCCATGGCAGAAGCGCTTCGCAATCATATCATCAGCATATCGGATAATAAACCTGTATTTTACTACCACATGGCCCAGGCTGTTCAGAAGTTCAAACCTCCTTTGAATATTTTCGGACATATCGTGGGGAAAAAGTCGCAAGCTGATGAGCTCATTCTTGATATGAAGGAGGTGATGTTCCCGATAATTACATTTATCCAGTTATACTCCATTCGTGATAAACTTACCCAGACCAACAGCCTGGAAAGATTAAGTGAATTGTTCTCCGGAAATTCCATCGATAAAACAAGCCATGAAGACCTTTGCCTGGCATATAACTTTATGATGCACCTACGGTTAACTTTCCAGGTTGAAAGCATCACACAAAATGAAATCCCCAACAACATTGTGAATATTAACAAGCTTACCAGTATCGAGGTAGCGACTCTGAAAAAGCTTTTCTCAGAGATGGGCAATATTCAGGCAAAGGTGAGTCATGATTTTAAAGGTGGAGATTGATCTGGAAACAGGGGGTTATCAGCAAACACCCTACTCCTCCTTCTCATATGCCCCCATGTCATATCCCGCCCCCTGGGGCCGTGCCACGCCGTCGATGTCCACCTCGGGGATCTCTTCAAACTGAAGGGGTGTTGCACCGCTGTTAACTGCCGGACTGGATGGATCCAGATGCAGCTCGGTATCGGAGAATAGCGGATCGGTATTAATGTCGTTTGTCAGGCCTATAATGTTCCCTACACCTTCGATATAACTGCTGAAATTATAGACTGTGTTATAATCCATGTAGAGGGAGAAGTCGTACTCGCATTTAACAAGGTAGGAGAAGCCGTTGCCCTGGAAGATGTTGTTGGCAAAATAGAGGCCCAGGGTATCGGTCACATTGGTATAGTAGGTTTGAATTTGCATAAAATTGTGATTGAGATCCTGCTGTGCCGATTCGGCGATCCTGAAACTGTTGTTGTACACAGCAAACCGGCTCCCCTCAACCAGCAGGTCTACTCCGGAAACATTAATGACATACTGTGACTTCAGGCCCTCAAAGACATTGTTCCGGACAATGATGTCCGATGAGCCGTCGGAGCGGGCTCCCATGAGGCTGAAGGCCATGCTTCCATGGCTGTACGAACTTGAAAACCGGTTGCCCTCCATGATGATCTTTGACGGTGGGTTCCCATTGCTGGCCGAAAGCGGTGGTGTGCCTCCGGCAGAGTGTATGGTGTTGTTCCTGATATAGGAGATGGTGTTATTCTCCGGTCCCCCGAACCTCTCTATATTGATTATTCCTGTATAGTCGGATGCCGATTCGAAAGGCATGTTGACCTGGTTGTTCTCCACCACCTGGTTCCCGGTTCCGTTGTATGCAGATCTGACACTTATGGCACGCGAATTCTTACTAATGGTGATCTCGTTGTTCCGTATGACAGTATTGTCTCCGGTGAGTTCTATGGCTTCGTTTTGCGACATGAATTTACAATTCTCTACGATACCCCCTGTAGAACCCACGCTAATTCCCCACATGGTGTGGTCGAAGAACAATTCATTCATGTAAAGGTTATTACCCGATCCTTTGATTCCTCCCGAAAGCAGGCCTTCCCCTGGCAATGGCTTGATCCACAGGCTCTCCAGTGTCAGGCTGTTTCCATAGACTTCCAGAATGTAATAATTTGTCAAGCCGCAGCTCAGACTCAGATCTCTGATTGTTCCGCCATCTCCGTAATAGTATATGACTGGATTGCTGGATATGCTGTACACATTCCGAAGCCAGGCATTCTCTTTAGACTGCCCGCTGATATGCACGTTGTTTTCTGCAATATTCAGGGGAAGGTAGGAGCTATAGTTGCCATTTCCGATGAGGATACTTCCTGCTTCCCTGACCGCATAGGATGCAGCAACAGCAGAGGATGTGTGAGCCTCAGGATAATCGTTGAAATCATCATCCACAATGATCTCTTGCCGGGAAGCCACATGATGGAAGTTAAAGTGGTATAATCCCGCGGTTTCTGCATAGGCCACCAGGACCAGGAGTGTCTCTTCGGGAGTTCCAGATACCTGAATGGCGTTTTCATATAAAATTGTTGAATCCAGTGAGTTGTAATCACGCCCTTTGTATTTTCCGGTTAAAGGCGCTCCATCTGTCCGGCACTGATAATACTTCGATGCAAGTTTATCGGGAACATTTAATTCATCTACTCTCTTCAGTACAGTATGCACCCCGTCTCCTGGAGAAACTTCCAATGAATAGGCATTAATCTTCCTGGGCAGCTGTATGGTGTCGTTGAATGAGGCCTCTCCTTTTGAGTCTAAGATTAGCGGGACCGGTTCGACGAAGTTTATATAAGCCCTTCCGCTATTCTCGTTTGAAAGGATTAAGTAATAGCTGCCTGGTTGCATAAGATTATTGTAAGAAGCATTATAGTAGTGTGTGTAGTACCTGTTCGTCTTCAGCTCATTCACCCTCTCACAGTTCTCTGTCCATAGATCCATATAGCCGGTTGCCGTGGGACTGATTGCCGAGAAGTGACATATTTTGGCTGCATCAATTTCCACTTCGAAGACCTGGTTCTCACCTGCAACAATATCAATCTCTGCCAGGCTGTTCAGGGCAAGAGGTGAGTACTCGATCTTTCGAAGGGTCAACTGGTAACTGCCGGTATCATTCCGGGTACTCTCCACCAGGATATGATGAGGTTCACCGGACTTAAGCTTATATATGATCTCATCGTCATTTGAATAGTGTGGTGACTCAATCTTCCTTCTTCCCAGAGCCCTTCCATCCGGTGTGATCAGTACAAATTCTCCCCCGTAGAGTTCATAATCGGGCCGGGTCCCTGTGATGCAGACCAGGTCACCAGGTTGTCCTGAAAACCGGTACAGATCTTTGTCCACTTCATATTTAAGATGCCGGGTGATGGTTTCGCCATATACCAGGTCATACATCTCATCTTCCTTAGTAGTGAGCACAAACCTGGTATCTTCGGGACCGGTAATTTTGAACAGATATAGTGAGTCTTTGTGCAAATAGTTGCACAATACCTGGGGATCATTATTAAACAATTGTGATTCAAGAACTTCTCCTTTAGCGGAGAATAACTCCAGCCGGGGGCTTTTACCCCCTGCATCTATTTTATAGAACCTGCTGATCACCACAGAGTTGTGGTCAGGTACCAATGTATAGATGCGGTAAGGATTGGCTGTGGTCAGTGAGTCATTAATTGAGTCATTAAGTGTTATGGCCCTCGCCTCAGCCTCTTTTATTAATAGACTGAAATTGCCTTCGTCTGCCTGGTTGACTCCCGAAACACTTATAATAAGTTGTCCAGGAGATTGAAAGATATGGTGATACGGTTGATCGGTATACCCTGTGAGCAGGATACCGCTATGATCCTTTGCATAAAACATCCCGTTAAGGGGATTATCTGTTCCCCCTGAAAATTCTATCTGATAAACCATCTGTTCTGGTATTTCCACCCGGAACGGGATGAATTCTTCAGGCTGGAGATAGCCTTCATACAGTGTGTTCATTGGAAGGTCAATTGTATCACTTGCAACAACTGACTTGAGCTCAATCTCGAAGGTATCCCTTTCATAGGTTGAAAGAAGTGTGAAACTCCCACTCAGCAACTGTCCCTCGTCAGTAAACCCTCTGGACTCGATATAGACATCACGGGTAGAAGGCATGTCAAGTTCCTTACCTCCTGCGGGGATGAAATCCCTTACCTCAAATACAGGGGGAATGGTATCCCTTGCTTCAGTACCCTTCCTGCCTGCTTTTTTGTCCCTCCGGGCACCGCTCATCCAGCATCCTACTTTTACTTTTATGCACTGAGCTGTAGTGCAATCCCACCTCCAGCACAATCCCTGCTTTTTGCGAGAACCTTCAAAATCGTCGCAATTGAACCATGAAAAGTGGTTCACCTCCGCTTTGAGCGCCAGCCCGGTGGGAGAGTTGGCCGATTCAACCACGGTGCCCACACCTTCCTGGATCCACTTTCCGTTGTCCTCATTGACCGACCAGAGGGGAATCTGCTCCCCGGTCAGAGCACCGGAAGTGTATATGGGGATCAGCACGGTAGCACGCTTTCCATCTGCCAGCTGAAGCATCTCTCCATCCTGCGCAAAATGGAATTCAGAAACTCCATAGCTTAAGAGGATGCCCTCTTCACCGGTCTCATCGTACCCGTAAAAGGAGCCGGGAAAAGAGGCGGACTCGAAAGCCACATCCACAGGGGTAATGGTTGCCTTTACACTCCCGGTAACCTCTGTACCATCAGGTTTGACAAAGGGTTTGACCGGCAGCTGGAGGGTGGTGCCATCTTCTCCTTCAAGTTCACCTCCGAATTCGGCATTGTCAAGTGTCATTGCGGGAGCCCTCTTCTTCAGGATGGTGAAAAAAACTGATTCCCGGGTCTCTTCAGGTATGGCAGACTCAATTACCTGGCTCACATAACCATCTTTGGTGATCTTCAGGTGGAGTGGAACTCCTACAGGAAGGTTGTATAAGCTGACAATGCCTCCTGCATTGCTGTAACCGGTTCCCGGCCCTTCCACCAGGGAGACCATCACATCGTTCAGGTCTGACTGGTTCTCATCTGTAATGTACCCGTTGATGATCCCGTTGTGTGCTGTTGCCACCTCACCGGGATTGACAGTGAGGCTCTTTGTGGTGCTCTGTTTTGCCCCGAAATCTCCACTTACCGTAAGAGTCACATTGTAATTACCCGGTACAGTAAACAGATGTGACAGACGGGCAGTCCCCCCTTTTTTACTGTCATCGAAGTCCCAGTGATAGGACAACTCCTCACTGTTTGCACCTGAAGATGCCGATGCGTTGAATACGACCGGTTCTCCGGCCACCAGATCTCCTGTATAGCTGAAAGATGCAGTGGGTATAGGGGCATTCTCCATCATGTAGCTCCTCTCCACAACCACACTGTCGATGGCCACTGTATCCCTGATTGAAACAGAACCATCCTGAATGATTTCAACATAGAAGAGCTCCTGCTCTTCCCAGGCAGATTGATATTTCCGGCCCGATTTATGCCCTGTCATGGAATTGACCAGCTCTACACTCACCACGGCATCTTCAATCACAACGATCTTATTCAGCTCACTCCGGTTCCCATCTTCAAAACCGAGGTAGTAATAGTAGATCCCACCGGTAAGCCTTGAGTGATTCCGGTATAATCTTCCAATGGCATCAATGAAATACAACCCGGCACCGGCCGGGTAGTTGTACTCAAGTTTTAAGGCATTGTTTCGTGGACCGATAACATTTGGGCTGATCTTTCCGACTATGTACCTTGCTGAATTATGTGAGGGGATGTAATCGGGATTAGACTCATAAGTAAACGGAAGCTCTCTTTCAATCTTCCCCAGATCGTCAGTAAACATTGAATCGATGGCACTTGATGCTCCAGGTGGATAGATCTTAATGTAAGCTCCCGGAATAACCTCCTCTTCTGCGGTCTTGACGGTTGCCTGGAATGTGATGTTTACCTGTTGGGAAAAGCTTATGGCATAGAATGATTGAAAAATCAAACACAATGCAAGAACCAGATATCGTTTCATGGCATGGCTATATTGTTGAATATTAATAAATTTACGATAAATTGAAACTGAAGTCAAGCAGTTTTTGACCACTGACGGGATTGCCTCAGCTGCAAAGGGGAGCTTCTAAATAAAGTAGTATCTTCCACAAATAAAAAAACAAATGCAACACCTGTTCAGACTGCTGCTTGCAGCTTCGATTGTACTTTCCAGTTGTTCCAATAGACCGAAGGGGGAGGAGGGACCACAGAAACTGACCATTTTCTTTATGAATGATGTTCACGGTAAACTGGAGAATTTTGCCAGGATCGGGTATATCGTGGAACTTGAAGAGAGAGAAACCAATGTGATTGTTGCCTGCAGCGGGGACATCTTCTCCGGGAATCCCGTGGTTGACCATCACCCGGAAAAAGGGTACCCGGTAATTGATCTCATGAACAGGGTTGGAGTTGATGTTGCCGCTGTGGGCAACCATGAATTTGATTACGGACAGTCTGTCCTGACCGAGAGGATGAAGCAGGCTGAATTTGAGTGGGTATGTGCCAATGTGGATATGGGAAACACCGGGATTCCCGAACCGTTTGAATACAGGACCCTGTCGGTGGATGGTATGAAGGTTACATTTCTGGGGTTGATCGAGACCGGCGGTAAAGAAAATGCCACCATTCCCTCCACACACCCCGGGAAAGTTGAGGGCATCACATTTCAAAGTGCCCGGGAGGTGATCCCCGGGTATGAACATCTGAAGGAGCAGGAGCAGGCGGACCTCTTTATTGCGCTTTCTCACCTGGGGCATCGCGGCGATTTTCAGATGGCTTCACAGTACCCCTGGTTTGACATGATTATCGGGGGCCACTCCCACCGGAGAATCGATACCACCATCAACCATATCCCGGTATTCCAGGCGGGCTCTAACCTGAATTGGCTGGGTAAAATTGAGGTCACAATCGAGAACAGAAAGGTGAAAACAGTGGATTACAAACGGATTGATCTGGACACCTGCACAGGGTACGACCCGAAAATAGGTGATCTTGTGGATGCGTACCAGGAGCTGCCCCACCTGAACGAGATTATAGCCTCCTCCGGTGCGTTTCATGAACCCTGCCATGTGGGCTGCCTGGTGACCGATGCATACAGAAGTGAACTCAATGTTGATGTTTCTCTTCAGAACAGAGGAGGAGTCCGCTCTTCACTGGATAAAGGCGATATATCTAAAACGGAGATCTATCAGATTGCCCCTTTTAACAACCGCATGGTTATCATTGAGATAACCGCCTCTGAACTCGGGAACTTCCTGAAGGAATCTGCAACAGGATTCTACTATTCGGGGATTGGTATCAGCCAGAGAGAGGATTTGATCCGGATAACGGACCTGCAGGGCAATTTGCTGGCGGATACAACCCGGCTCACCCTTGCAACCAATGACTACACTGCAGCTATTCATGAAGCTCTTTTGCCGGAAAAGGTGGTCATGCAATCCCGGACAGATGTTGAGGTAATCATCTCTTTCCTGAAGCGGACAGCGAGGGAGGTGAATTACTCCGGCTGCGACCGTCTCTTCAGGTTTCAGGATCAGGATACCGGCCAATGATTGAATCCTGCTCGCGCAAGAAAATTAATTTAGTAAGATATGCTCTCATTATGAAAAAATCAATCATTTTACTGGCCCTGGTAACAGGTTGCCTGAATCTGTTTTCACAGCCCCTGAAGATCTGGGATGAAACAGAGGCTCAGAAGACGCAGCGGATGGCCTGGTGGAGCGAAGCACGTTTTGGGATGTTCATTCACTGGGGACTGTATGCCCAGCCAGCACGGCATGAATGGGTAAAAAAGAGAGAGCGCATCCCGGATGAAGCGTACCAGAAGTATTTCGAGATGTTCAATCCCGATCTTTTCGATCCGCATGAATGGGCAAAAAAGGCAAAAGCTGCAGGGATGAAATATGCTGTGATCACCTCCAAACATCACGAGGGGTTCTGCATGTTTAGTTCGGATCAGACCGATTACAACATCATGAATACACCCTATGGAGAAGATATCATCAAGGAGTGGGTTGATGCCTTCCGGGCCGAGGGGCTTGGCATTGGATTTTACTATTCATTGATAGACTGGCACCATCCTGAATATACCATTGACAGGATCCACCCGCAGAGTGTAAAAACTCAGGAACAATACAATAAGCTGAACAGGGAGCGCGACATGAGTGTATACCGGGAATACCTTAAAAACCAGGTTGGTGAGATCCTGACCAATTACGGGAAAATTGATATCCTCTGGCTCGATTTCTCTTTCCCTGGTAAGTTTGGTAAGGATCATGAGGATTGGGGTTCGGTGGAACTGCTGAAAATGGTTCGCAGGCTTCAACCCGGAATCCTGGTAAACAACCGGGCCGATTTGATGGATTACCAGGGAGGTTGGGATTTTGTGACACCAGAACAACATAAAGTTCAACAGTGGCCCGAAATTGACGGGAAAAAGGTTGCGTGGGAAACCTGCCAGACCTTTTCAGGGTCATGGGGATATTATCGTGATGAACATACCTGGAAAGATAACAAACAACTGCTGGTCCTTCTGATTGAATCGGTCAGTAAGGGAGGGAATTTGCTGTTGAATGTTGGCCCCACTGCAAGAGGAACCTTCGATCAGCGAGCAGACAGGGCCTTGTCTGAAATGGGGGATTGGATGAGATATAACAGCCGTTCCATTTATGGATGTACACAGGCTCCGGAAGATTTTACCACCCCGGACCATACCATTTTAACATACAACCCTGAAACCAGCCGGCTCTATATTCACCTGGTTGATTATCCGCTGGGGGATTTACTGCTGCAGGGATATGCAGAGCGGGTAGAATACGCGCAGTTCCTGCATGACGCCTCTGAAATAAAAATGGGAAAGCCACGTGGTTTTGGTTTCAAAAAGGAGATCAACGAAAATGATATGAATCTGTTATTGCCGGTAACCAAACCCGATGTTGAAATTCCCGTAATTGAGCTGCTCCTTAAGTAAATTCCATAATCACTATCTTTGTCATCTCTTTGATAATAGTAATTCCCAAATGCTGAAACGATCCTTTTTCTCTGTTGTACTTATGATGACCATTGGGTTAACTCTTTATGGTCAGACGGTTGATCACTTCGAGACCATCTTTTCTCCCGGGAGTGCATGCAGGTATATGGTTCCCACTGCTGAACCAAATACTGAGTGGAAATCGGTCGATTTTGACGATTCGTCCTGGATATCGGGGAGTTCAGGGATTGGATACGGGGATGGTGATGACATGACCATAACAGCCGGAGGTATCCCTTCGGTCTACATCAGGCACTCCTTCAATGTGGCCTCCCTTTCGGAGATTCACAGTTTGATCCTGGATGCCGATTACGATGACGGGTTCGTGGCCTATCTGAACGGAACAGAGGTTGCACGGGCCAATCTGCCCGATCCGGTGAGCTGGAACATGGAGCTGCCGATAGACCATGAGGCGAAGATGTACAGCGGGGGCATGCCGGAACGTTTTTATCTCAACAGCAGTGTTGTTGCCGGATCATTGCTGGAGGGCAACAATCTGCTTGCTGTTGAGGTGCACAACCGCAACACCGGCTCCAGCGATCTCTCCTCCAATTTTTTCCTGCATGTTGGGTTGAATGTGAGCAGCAGCTATTACGATGATGTTCCGGACTGGTTCTGGAAGCCTGTCAGTTTTGACTCCTTCACCACGCCAATCATGATCATCAATACAGGGGGCCAGGTGATCCCGAATGAGCCGCGGATTGTGGCCACCATGGGATTGATCTATAATGGCCCGGGCAACCTGAATCATCCCACTGATTCATTGAACGAGTATAACGGGAACATCAGCATTGAGCAGCGGGGGGAGTCCTCACAGCAGTTCCCAAAGAAATCTTACACCATTGAGTTACAGAATCCGGATGGTTCCAATAACAACGTCTCTTTGCTGGGGCTTCCTGCCGAGAACGATTTTGTGCTTTATGCGCCCTACAGCGACAAGACCATGCTGCGCAATGCAATGGTCTATCACATGTACAACAAAATGGGACACTGGGCGCCCAGGACACGGTTTGTGGAACTCTATGTGAATGAGGAGTACAGGGGTGTCTACCTGTTAACTGAGAAGCTGAAAAGGGATGAGAACAGGGTCGATATCGATAAGCTGACTCCTGAAGATATCGCTCCCCCGGAGATCACCGGTGGATATATTCTGAGAAGGGATAAAACAACAGGTCTGGAACCTTTTGAATCCTGGCAATCTGATATTGACCCACCCTATCAGGGCCCCATGGTTTATCAGTATTATGATCCCGATTACTATGAACTAACAGTTGATCAGCGATCCTATATCAAGGGTTATATGCATGATTTTGATGCAATGATGTCGTTTGTGGATTATGACGACCCGGAAGTGGGATACAGGTCATATGCCGATGTGAACTCCTTTATCGATATGATGATTATCAACGAGGTCTCCAAGGAGGTCGATTGCTGGATATTCAGCACCTATTTCTATAAACAGAACGATGCCGATGGAGGTAAATTCTTTGCAGGTCCGCCGTGGGACTATAATCTGTCGTTTGGGAATTTGAATTACGCAACAGAGTATAATGTTCCGGAGACCTATGACTGGCTCTATGACATCCCGGGACGCCTCTACTGGTGGAGAAGAATGATGGATGATCCCTGGTTTGAAAACGAAGTTTTCTGCAGGTGGGACAGCCTCCGGTCAGATGTGATAAGCAATTATAGTTTAGAATCATTTATTGACTCATCGGTAGCATTTATCGGAGATGGTGTGGCCCGGAATTTCGATAAGTATAATATCCTTGGCACCTATGTCTGGCCCAACAGCAGCTGGCCGCCTACTTATGAGGAGGAGATTGCCAATCTGAAATCGTGGACTGCTGACCGCCTGGCGTGGCTGGATGGAGAGTGGGCAGGAAAGTGCGTGCCGGATACATCCAATGTGCCAGATACCTCCAACGTGGCTGTACCCGGACGGATGGCTGAAGTGGCGATCACTGTAAGGGTCCGCCCCAATCCCTCGGATCTCAGCAACACCTATATCGATATTAAATCGGGGATGCTCTCCGGGACCATTCATATCGATGTGATGGACATCAGGGGAGGTATGGTTACACACATTACAGATGAAACACCCGACCCGAATTACAATGTATACCAGCTGCCCGATCTCTCCTACCTGAACAACGGAATATACCTGGTAAGGATTTCCGATGGACAGAAGTTACAGCATGTTGTAAAGCTGGTGAAGCAGTAAGAGTCCTTTTCTTATGCTGAGCCTGATCAGTTGACCTGGAACGGATCCTGGTTATGCCACCTTGCATCCCCTTTTTTTATGGTTTCGGTCAGCTTCAGCACCCTGTAATGATCGAGCGGGATCTCATTGATACCGCCGTCCCACGCCCTTAAAATGCCCTCCCAGCTTCTCTTTGGATCGCCGAACAGACCTTCGGCATAGATGGGACTTCCCCCCGCAATATCGACCACCACCATGCCATACTGCTGCAGGGCCCTGGCCACAACTTTTTCACCCGGCAACAGGTTAAACTGATCCAGGTCGAGTCCGGGATCGAGCTGGATCACGGCACCTTCAGGGATTCCCCCTTCAATGAAACCATCGGTCCAGGTGGCCGGGTAGACAAACTCCTGTCGTGCATTGAACCTGGTTGCACAGGAGAGTTTATGATGTATGGTGCCGGATTTCACCTCATCATACATAATCAGACCTGCAATGGCAGGAACACCGGCAGCACGGCTCGGACCGTGAAAATGAACACTCTCGCCATTCACGATATCAAAGTCTTCGGTATGGAACACCCCCTCTCCGTCGAGCCGGTATTTCATCCCGGTTTTTGAGCTCCAGCTACCATCTTCGTGATGGTGCAGTCCCCACATGTCCCAGGCAACCATCTGGTCCCAATCAATAACCGAGAAGTGGGAATCCTCTTCAGGATCGGGAACGGCTCCTTCCGGAATGGGAACGCTTTTTCCGAATCCGGGCCCATGACCGAACCGCTCGCGGTCGGTTAACCAGGTCTCCTTCTCCTGATCGGTCAGAAAGTGATAACCTACATCGTAGGTTGGTGTTGTTGAGTCAACCTCGTAAACAGGGACGGTCCACTGCTGGCAATTCAATCCGAAATTATTCCCCGAAGGCTCGCTCTTCAGGAGGCTGATAAAGTGATCACTGCGGGGATCGATCTCCGGATTTTCAGGCAGGGGAATGTTCCAGAAGCTGGAATCTGAGAAAAACCGTTTTGAATGGACCGCCTCACTACCGGTGTCAGGACGGGTTCCGGGTGTGCATGAAACTCCCATGAGAACCGATATAATAATTGCACAGGGAATCGTTGTTCTGATCATTTTTGAATATAACTATATTTTCCAACTTACTCCCACAGCATTTTGATCTTCCTTTCCAGTCCGCTTCCACGGGGACACGCCTCGCTGTTTTTGTTGGCCTTGTATTTATACCGGTCCTGCACCCCGTCAACCACCACTCTGCAGGTGGGCATCTGGAGAAATCCGTCCGGATCGGTCTGGCTCAGCCAGTGGTATGCATAGGTTAACCAGCTGGCCTGCTCCGTGCTGCTCATCAGACTGAACCAGCTGATCTCGTCATACCCCCAGATGAAATGGGAGGTGGCCACGGGATTTCCGGGTTCGCTGTTGATGCCGAAATTATCAAACTCCACCAGGTAGGGCAGGTGTTCGCACTCCCATCCCGAAGGGGTTATCCCACCCCAGCTTTTTCCATAAAGGGCATCCAGGTGATCTATCTCCAGGATCCCTTTCATGTTGAGGCTGGTATCCTCCTTGATCCTCATCGGAAAGGAGTGAAAGTCAAACAGCAGTCTGTCCTGATGTTTAAATCCACCGAATGGGGCGTGGGCGTCGGAGAGCACATAACCCCTCCGGGCATGTGCCCGGGCATAGTCCCGGGTCATCTCCAGCAACCTGTGCCAGTGGTACAGGTCGGGATCGTTCATGGCCATCAGTGCCACCTGTCCCCAGTGGATCGCCTCAAATCCGGCATCGATATAGCGGGTGGCCAGGTAGTAGATCCACATCATCGATTCCATCCGGGAGAGGTCGGGTACGCTCCTGCCCTCTCCCCAGAGGTTCACATATTTGCCTTTGGGATTGATCATCTCCCCGTAGCGGTAGTTTCTCTCTTCGACAGGTTGTCCGAAGGCACTGAATACGTACCCGGGGACCGGGATGGTTTCCACCTCGGTCGAGACAGCTTCGAAAATGGCAGCCTGGACAAT
Organism: Bacteroidota bacterium; assembly: GCA_039714775.1. Taxonomy (GTDB): domain Bacteria; phylum Bacteroidota; class Bacteroidia; order Bacteroidales. The sequence continues at coordinate 18,117 of JBDLIQ010000029.1, read as the reverse complement.
CACATCGGGGTCAGAGGCATGGACCCGATCGATCACCTCTTCGGCGTAGGAGAGGAATTCCGGGTTGTTCAGTACAGCCTCATCCCCCCACCTGAATATGGCACGGCCGATCAACTTGGCACCCGTCTCCCGGAGCATCCTCAAATCATCCTCCAGACAGAAGTTGGCCCCGTCCATCAGATACTCAGGCGGGGTACAGAGTTCGGCATGGGTTACCGCCCTGGATAGGTAGTTGCGCAGTACCTCTTCGCTGATGCCGTCCTGAAATTCAAAAGAAGGCTCCTTCTGAACTGGACGAACACAGGCAGAAAGCAGGGCAATGAAAACAAGTGGGAAAAGATGTGTTCTCATGCAACGAAAGTATAAAATCCCATAGATTCGGTCTCTTTATTTGGAAATCAGTAAAAAATGTTTGCCTGATGGGTGAGACGCTGTTCAGCTCTCCCGGCAGGCAAACATTTATGAAAAAGAATCAACTATTGCTTCAGGAATTTCCTGGCCATAGCTCCTGCTTCGGTTTCAATCCGGATGAAATAGAGACCGTTTTGCAGGCTCTCCACATTCATGGTATATTCGTTCCGGAATACAGCTGTTACATGCTTCACCAGCTGTCCGGTTGCCGTATATACTGCAATTCCTGATATCCCGGCATCAGAAGTGATGTTGATCAGACCGTTAGCCGGATTGGGATAGAGACTCATGCCCGGCTCGATTTCCAGTTGTTCCACTGCGGTCCAGGGATCCTGGTCGATCTTCAGGGTAAGCTTGCGAGGACCGTTCAAAGTTCCCCAGAGCTCAAAGCCATCGGCACCCCAGTAATGCCAGGCGCCCCAGTCATCAGCCCCGTTGTCGTTGTCCTGTACCGCCAGTTCAAAAAGAAGCTCGTTGGCATCGGCAGGAGTGTAATTGATATTTTCCCATGGAATCTTGATTTCAAACATGTATCCGGGATATCCGCTTAACATGATGTTGTCAGTCTGGCCAAAGGCATATTCCACCCCGGAGCCTCCAAGGTTTACGAGGTCATTCATCTCAATTGTCTGGTCAATGATAAAAACCTCTCCGTAGATGTTATCATCTTTACCACCGCTTCCATAGCCGTTGGGCAGGGCTCCACCCGCCAGGCTGGGATCGGTGCAAATGGCAAGATCTACACGGTCCACATTTGACCTGAGATCAAAGTTATCCGTTGTGGTCACTTCGGCATCGGCCACGGCCACACCCAGGTAAAAGTTCACCAGGTCCCACCTGGCTTTCCAGATCACCAGATTGGGAGTGGTAACGTTGTTTGCATCCCAGGCAGCGATACCTTCATTCACCTGTTCGGAGGTATCCGCTTCCGTATCCCAGATGCCCCACTCTCCGCCGTTGGTTATCATGCCGTCTATGGTGATGGGTTGGGAGACCGAGTAAGCAGCCGGTACGATGGGTGGGATCACCACGGTTTCATGCTGCAGCACCAGATTTCCTGGTCCGTCAAGTTTATGGTAAGCTTCCATTCCGCTCCAGTCCGTAACAAAGGCTCCCCAGGTAAGTATGGCTCCCCAGCTTTCCGCACCAATACGGTCATCGTTATCCCATACATGAAGCTCAAAAATAAGCTCGCTGTCTGCGGCAGGAGTGTATCCGAGTGCTGACCAGGGAATCCGGGCTTCGAATTTGTAACCCGGAGTACCGGCCCCCGTTACATCGTCGTATGATTTAAACACAAAATCACTCTCCAGCTCTCCGCTGCTTGCCGTTTCTGTATAAAGGAACTGTGCTCCATACATGGCATCATCTCCCGCAACCCCGTATCCCGGGGTTGTGCCTGTGAATTTCCTGAGAGACTGATCGGTTCCGATAGCAACGTCGATCCGGTCCATGGTGAATTTTTCATCTCCGGCTACACCGGTATCTATAATCGTATCATCTGCCACGACCGCTGCAACATAGAGATAGTTATCATCCCAGGCTGTTTTCCAGAGCGCAATATTTTCACCGGCGGTTGCATTGCCATTCCACAGCGCTCCGTTTATATTTTCCTGCTCAATGGTATCAGCAGCGGCATCCCAAATGCCCCATTCTCCTCCGTTATCGAATTCTCCGTCAACCACAACAGGTGTGTTGTTTACATTGAAGGTTTGCGCTTCATTAAAGGATACGGTGGGAGGAACCCCTTTCAGGACCAGATCCCCCGGATTAGGAATCGCACCCCAGAGCTCTCCGCTAAAACCGTTCCAGAAATGCCATACCCCCCAGTCTGCGTTGCCAAGATCATTGTCCAGCACTGCCAGATCGAAGAGCAGCGTATCATTGCTGGAAACATCATGTTTCATATTCACCCACGGTACCTTTAGCTCAAAAGTATATCCTGCCATGCCGGTTCCCATTATATCGGCCACCTCGGCATATGCATACTCCACACCGGCACCTCCCAGGTTTGTCGGGTTTAGTGTCGCTTCCATAATAAACAGTTCACCAAAGACGGCATCATCCTCGCCACCACTGCCATAACCGGCAGGTAAAGAACCATCAGCCTGTCGAAGCGATTTATCAGTGCAAATCCCGATATCGATCCGGTCTACCTGATGTCTCAGATTAAGGTCAGATGTTTTTGTAATTTCGTTATCCGCCACCACAATACCCACGTACAGGTTTTTGGCATCCCATTTGGCTTTCCAGATAACCGTATTTGGGGTAGTTACCTTATCCGCTCCCCAGTCAGCCGTATTGGTGATTACCTGTTCGGCCGAATCTGCCACGGCATCCCAGGATCCCCACTCATTATCGTTCTCAATCACCCCGTCAATGGTAATGGGTGCCGATGCTGAAAGGGCTGCGGGAATCACGGGGGGTTCAACTACGGGTTCATGTTTCAGGATCACCTTGCCCGGCTCTTCGATGTTGCCCCACAACTCCTGCCAGGCGGCCGTTTTCTTGCCCCACTTGTAGTGATGCCCCCAGTTGTCGTCCACATGGTCGATATCCTGGAGCTGGATGTCAAAAACCAGGTTAGCGTCCATTACAGGGGTGTAGTTCAGTGTGCTGAAGGGGATGGAGACTTCTACTATGTAGCCGGGAATGGAGGTGTTCCAAAGGGCGTAGTTGGGAAGTGAATCCACCACAGAGATGGCTGCAGTATAGCCTTCATAAGTGCCGGCACCATCGGTTATGGGGTGGATCTGGCAACCGTAGAGCGCACTGTCGCTGGTGTTTCCATAACCAAAGGAGCCATTAAATACAATATCGGTTTTGGTTCCCAGTACAACATCCACCCTGTCGGTTTTGAACTTGTCGGAATTAACCATCACATGTGCATCCCGGACCAGGATAGCCAGATAGAGATTTTCATCGTCCATGGCAACTTTAAACTGGGTCTCATTCAGGTCGGCAGGGTCCAGGGTATATGCCTGGCCACTCATATGGTCTCCGTCCCATCCGAACATGTTGTGCTCGCCGTACTGGGGGGTATCTTGATTCTGGGTGGCATCCCACTGTCCCCACTCCCCGGGTGTGATCACACCATCTACGGTAACCTCCGCATAGGGTGCCTCCATAGGTGTCAGGTGCCGGTCGGCTGCATGCTGGGCATGCATTGTCCCTGAGAACAAAGCCAATCCAATGGATACAAAAAAGCCAATCTTTTTTTTCATTTTCGATAGAGTTTTAGTTAGACTTCCTACTTTATATAAAAAGAACTTGTATTGAAAGAGATAGACTGGATTTCCGGTTATTCTTCAATCGCATCACTGTTCCATATGGTTCTAATGGTCTCCTCCTGGCTGAATCCAAATGGAAATTCGGTAGTCTTTGTATTGGCCCGGTATCTTCCTGCACTTCCCTGACTTATGATGATCACCCTGTTCCCAGGCATCTGCAGGTATCCGGCCTGATCCAGGTCCCGGACCCGTTCCCAGGCGTACTCCAGGAACTCATTTCTATACTCCTCCGGCTGAACGGCAAACCAGCTGATCTCGTCATAGCCCCACATCCAGGTGGAGGTTACATCAGCCTGGCCCGGATGATCACTGATCCCCCCGTTATCGAACTCCACCAGGTAGGGAAGGCTTTCACATTCCCAGCCCGACGGGGTGATCCCCCCCTTGCTTCGGCCATAGAAAGCATCGAGGTGGTAATTTACCAGTTCACACTCCTGCGGAGAATATGGCTTCTCCCGGGCCCTGATGGGGAATGAGTGATAATCAAAGAGCAGGCGTCCCTCCACTGTGATTCCACCCGATGGCATATGTCCGTCGCAAAGCACCCAGTGCCGGCGGGCGTTTATCTTTCCGTATTCCCTGACCATTTCAAGGATTTCTGACCACCCTGCAAAGTCCTGTTTTTTATCCTCCATGGCGATGAGTTCCACCTGTCCCCAGTGGATCGCCTCAATCCCCGCATCGATGTACTGTTTGGCCATGAAATAGAACCACATACGGGTCTCCTGTCGTGACACATCCGGCACACTGGCATCAGCTGCAAAAAGGCCTACGTGAGTCCCGTTTTCATTGATCATCTGGTCATAGCTGAATTTCCTCTCTTCCACGGGAAGATTAAAAGCTTCAAACACCCAGGGCGGAACGGCAACCTGGTTTACACTGGTGGTGATCACTTCGAAGATACAGGCCTGGAAAAGCAGTTCGGAATCTTCCTGGTGCAACCTCTTTATGTTGCTTTGAATGCCACTGAAAAAACCGGGATCGGCAGCATAGTTCTCACGTGCCCAGAGAAAAGCCGAGCGCCCGATATGCTTGGCCCCTAAATTGAGCAGCATCCGCTCGTCATCCTCCCTGAGGGGAGTCTGTCCGTCCTGGAGAAAACGGTCGGGGGTACAAACTTCCGCCTGGACAATGGCCCGGCTCAGGTAGCTGCGGAGCACATTTTCCTGCATGGTCCCGTCAAAGTGATAAGATCTTTCAAACCCGGGATCGGGATCCGGTCCGGGCTCTTCCCCATTGCATGCAAAGAAAATGGGGATCATAAGAAATAAAATCATCTGTTTCATTGCTGCTCCCATATGGTCTTGATGATCACCTCCTGATTATACCCCTTGTTCCCGTTGGCGTCCGATGGTGTATTGGCCATATAGCGGTCTCTGGTCCCGTTTGGCCCGGTGATAACCCGGTTACCCGGCATGGAGAGGTAACCCGCCGGGTCCCTCTTTTCGATCCAGTCGATGGCATACTCCAGGAATTCGTTTCGGTAATCTTCGGGTTGCTGGCTGAACCAGCTGATCTCGTCGTAGCCCCAGATCCAGAATTGACCGGCATTGGGCTCCCCGGGTCGGTCGCTGATGCCGTAGTTGTCGAATTCCACGATATAGGGGAGGCTTTTACAGCTCCAACCGCCGGGTGTTGTTCCACCCAGGCTGTTCCCGTAGATGGGCTCTTCCCCTATAAGGAGGATGCCCTCCTGCGGAAATCCTTTCTTTTCCACGATCCGTAAAGGAAATCCGTGGTAATCGAAAAGCAATTGATCCCCCTTTTTCATTCCCTTGTTCACATGTGCGGTGAGCAGGACCATTCCCCTGCGTGCATCCTCCCTGGCATAGGCCCTGATCTTTTCTACCACCCCGGTCCAGCTCTCATACTGAGCCTCGGGGCCCTCTGCCATGGACATAAGCATGGCCTGACCCAGGTGGATCGATTCGATCCCTGCATCAATGTACTGCCTGGCGAGGAAATAGATCCACATCTGCGCCTCCTGCTGACGGATATCGGGGACCCCCCCGTTCCCCCAGTGGTTGGCAAAGCTGCCATCGGGGTTCAGCATCTCTGTCTGCTTGAAATTGCGCTCCTCCGCCGGCAGGCCATAAGCTTCAAACACCCAGGAGGGAATAGCGATCTGGTCAACCTCAGGGGTTACGATCTCAAAGATCCCCCCCTGGAATATGATCTCAGGATCTTTTTCATGCACCCGTGCGATGGTGGAGGTAATGTAGTCGAAGAAACCTGTCCGATCATTGACCACCCGGCTCTCCCCACCCCAGATCAATACAGATCCGCTGATCAATTTGGCCCCGGTATTGAGGATCATCCGCTCATGATCTTCCTTAAAAGAGTCCATTCCGTCGTACTGATAGGATGGGTGGGTACAGAACTCTGCCATGTAAATGTAGCGGCTCAGGTAACTCCGGAGTACCTTTTCAGGCATGGAATCGCGAAACTCAAAGGTGAGCTCAATCGAATCGGGATCCGGATCAGGAACTGGTTCCGGTCTGCATCCTAATATAACTACAATGCTGAACAACAATGCGATTCCTGCAACCCTATTCATCATCTGTTCCTCCCCATAACCTTTTAATTGTCTCCTCCTGGCTGTAACCGAACGGGAATTCAGTACCCTTTGTATTGGCCCGGTACCGCTCCCTTGTACCAAAGGACTTTGACATCACCCTGTTCCCGGGCATTTGCAGGTACCCTGCCGGATCCAGTTCCCGGACCCTGGCAAAGGCATACTCCAGGAATTGGTTCCTGGCCTCCTCCTCCTGGAGAGCGAACCAACTGATCTCGTCATACCCCCATACAAAATGGGATCGTATGTCTGGTTCACCGGGATTGTCGCTGATCCCGTAGTTATCAAACTCCACGATATAGGGAAGTGCATCACAGCTCCATCCGCCGGGGGTGATCCCTCCCAGGCTTCTGCCGTAGATGGCATCCATGTGGTATTTCACGATCTCCGCCTCCATGGTGGGGCTGCCGATCTTTTCCCGGAGCCTGAGCGGGAAGGAGTTGAAATCGAAAAGCAGTTTATCCCCAGCTTTGATCCCCTGGCTGATATGGGCATCGCAGAGAACCAACCCCCGCCTTGCATGACCGGAAGCATACTCTCTGACCTTCTCAAGCAGGTAAGACAATCCCGCGTAGTTGTTATTCTTGTCGGAGTAGTCAGTCATGGCCATCATCTGTCCCCAGTGGATCGCCTCGATCCCGGCATCGATATAATTCCGGGCCAGGTAATAGAAATAGCGCTGGGTCTCCTTCAGACTCACATCGGGGATACAGGTATTGGCCCCCCAGGCATTGGCTCCCCAGCCGTTGGGGTTTACTACTGCGGAGAAGTTGAAGTTCCGGCTCTCCACCGGTTCGTCAAATGCTTCAAACACCCAGGAAGGCACCTCGATCTGATTGATCTTCTCTGTGATGATCTCAAAGATGGCCGCCTGGAAGATCATATCGGGGTCCTGCGCGTGCATGGTGTCAATATGAACAGCGATATCCCCAAAAAAACCGGGATCATTGGAGCGGGTCTCATCCCCCCACATAAAGGCGGCACGACCCATGAACTTAGCCCCGATATTGAGCAGCATGCGCTCGTCATCCTCCCTGACATAAACAGGACCATCGTAATAGAAGCGTGTTCCGGTACAGAACTCTGCCTGGGTGATGGCCCTTGAGAGGTAACTGCGCAGGACCTCCTCGGAGATGGAGCCGTTGAATTCGAAATCCATCTCAACAGGATCAGGTTCGGGTTCGGGATCAGGATCGGGTCCACACCCTCCAAGCAATGCTGCAAGAGTCAGCAGCATATACAGAACAGCCATTTTCTTATTCAACATCATCTAGATCTTCCTTACTTATTCAATTCGGTCTAAAGATTTAATGCGGTTATTTTGATGTGCATCCCGCCAATGAGGCCACATCCAGTGTTGTTCCTGTATGATCAACAAGCTCGATGGTGGCGCCAGCCTGGATTACGCCACTGTCCAGCAGCTCCCTGATCAGGCAGAAACCGTGGCCGAACTCGTCCCTGTCAAGGGGAATGCCTCCGGCGTTCTCATGGGTGCCATTGTTGGTGAAGGTCACATCACCTCCCACGTATTCCAGGTACTGCAGTCCAAGCAACCTGTTGAAATAGGGATTGTCCTTGATAATCAGATCGCCGCCGATGTACTTGATCCCATCCATGGTGGCAATGTTCCACAGGTCATAGCCCTGGCTGCCCGAATTGGTGATTTCAAAGTCACCGCCCACATAATCGAGGCCCTTGATAATAACCCCTCCGTTATGCAGTTTGGCATTGTCGCGGAAGACCAGATCCCCGTAAACCGAATCAACCTGGTAGAATCCGGCCGGATCCCAGCCCAGCTCAAGCATGGGGTTGTTGACCACGATCAGATCCCCCTTGATCACTGTCTTAAACCTGAAACCGTTGGGATTGGTCAGGAAGGGGTTGTCTTTGATGATCACGCTGCTGTCGAGCTGTACAGCATCGATAAAGCTTCCCCCATCTGCCTCGGTTCCCAGCAGGGAGGTGTTTTCGATGGTCAGTACTCCTTTGACCAGGGAGATCAGATCTGCAAGCCGTCCGGCATCTGTAATGCTCTGTCCCCGAAGGGTGAGGCTGCCCACCGTATCGCTTTCAGGAGCAAAAAGGTCCACATCCTCCTGTGAGTTAAGGGTGTAATCAATGATGCCGCCGGAGGCCAGCGAGCCGATCAGGCTGACATCCGTAGCTGCTCCCGGATGATTGTTCTCCAGGATGATATCGCCTACAAAGATTCCACCCTGGTCATATTTCTCTTTGATGAAGCAGAAACCGCCCCCCTCTGCCTTGCAGTTTACATCTTCGCCCAACAAAGGGTTGTTCCTGACAATAAAATCGCCACCTACCCGCTGAAGGTGCTTAAAACCACTAATGCTTACCAGCACATCGTTGTTCTCGATCCTGATGGTACCGTAAGCGTGGGTGAAGAGCGGCAGGTTGTCGACCGTTTGCAGCAGGTCGTTGTCATCGATCACAAAATCCCTGGAGATGGAGGTAAGGTCCGATAGTATAATGTCGGTCACTCCGGTGCCCTCGATCTTCAGCACCTCGATGATGGCAATATCGAGTCCGGAGAGATCGTTGACCGTTTCTCCCGAGATGTGTACCTCTTTCATTCCCTCGGAGAAGCTGAATGCATCCACCTCTGCCTGGGTGGTAAGGGTTACTATCTCTTTTACTTCGGGATCCGGATCTCCGCAGGAGGTAAACAGCATTGCACCCAGTACTAGGGAGCCGATCAATATGGCGTTCTTTCTTCTCATTGTAGTTGTGATTATTGGTTAAGATCTTGTTCTATCTGTGGAATGGGGTAGAAGTAGGCATACTCCTGTGAGATGTTCTTCCCGGGGATGTAGGTATTGTTTACCCGGTTGGTTCTTCTCAGATCGAGCAATGCATCTCCTTCAAAGGCCAGCTCATATTTCCGCTCCAGCAGTACCGCCTCCCGGAACGCATCAACGGAGAGCCCGGGGCTGAGTTCGGGCAGTCCGGCACGTTCCCTCACCTGGTTGATGGCGTTGTATCCTTCCGTTGTGGGTCCTGCTGCCTCGGCGTAGATAAGCGCCACCTCGGCAAAGCGGATCAGGTAGGGGTTGGCACTGGTTTTATGGGTTTCAGAAAGGGGATCTGAATATTTCCTGCAGAAAGGGAAATAAAAAGCATTCTTTACCGGGTCCTCGCTATGTATGTTGTCAGGACTCCATGTGGCCAGCAGTGAACCATCTGCATTGTAGATCTCTGATACGAAAAGCTTCTTTCGCAGGTCGTCATCGCTGAAAGAGCTGTAAAAAACCGAGTCGGTACGGAACACCGACCAACTGCCTAAATTGAGCATGGGGTAGATCTCTGTCGAATCCCCGGGATCGTTTTCCAGGCTTCCGTTCACATAGACCGTCTGAAGCCCCCCTCCGATCACGAACATCTGCGGCATCTGTGAGAAGTTCCCCTCCTGGCCGAGCAAATCGCGGTTCTGTGAAAGCATGAAAATATGTTCAGGACTGGTCCCATGGTTCTCCACTTCATAGAGCCCCAGCAGGTCGGGATCCAGGTGGTAGTCGGTCTGGTTGTTAATTACATCACCTGCATATTCAGCAGCTTTGTTATACATATCAGCGGCATCGCTGACCCATTCGTAGCCTGGCGACCCGGTTGTGCTGGAAGAGGCAAGGGTCAGGTAAACTTTGGCCAGCAGCGACTGAGCCGCCACCTTGTCAGCACGGCCCTGCATCTTCTGGATCTCCATCATTCCAATGGCTGTCTCCAGGTCGTCGATCACAAGAGTGTATACATCCTCAATGGAGGAGTACGCGATATGCAGATCCTCGATGCTTCCGGGAATCTTTGTGCGGATGGGTACACTGCCCCAGCCCCTGACCAGGTTAAAGTAGTTGTAGGCCCTCAGGAAATAGGCTTCGCCCATATATTGGTTCCTTTCCCTCTCCAGGATGTTCTCATCATTCATCAACGCAATGTTTTCCAGGGCATTATTGGCCCGGGTAACGGAGAGGTAACAGAATTTAAAGTAATTGGTTAGCAGGTGGTTGCTGGGTGTAAAGGACCAGGTTACCATCTCGTTGCGGTCGGGGGTGTCCCCCTTTCCGTAGAGCGACATCTCCTGGGTGGGTGCGCTGAACAGGTCGAAGCGGGCCCGGGATTCATACTCGATGTAATTGAGGGCGTCGTAGGAATAGAGCACCGCTGCCAGCGCATCCTTCCCGGAGACAAAGAAGTTGGTGTTGGAGTAAACCCCGTAAGGTTCCTCAGTGACCATCCTTTCGCAGGAGAGGCTGATAAAGAGCAGTGCAGCTGCGGAAAATATAATTGTGAGTCGTATCATCTGTTCTTAAAATTTAATATTCAGGCCAAAAGTATAGGTGGCAATGCGCGGGAAGGCGGCGCTACCATAACCATCTTCCCCCAGTTCGGGATCGTACTCATCGGTATTGTGGAAGGTGTAGAGGTCGCTGACATTCAGGTATACTTTCATCTGCTTGATCCTTTGTTTCAACAGTTTGCTGTTCAAGGTATAGCTCAGATTCAGGTTCTGGATCCTTAAGAACGATCCGTCCTGGATAAACCAGTTGGAGAGCAGGTATTGCCTGCCTGCCCTCAGGCTGGGCCTTTCGTTGTTGGGATTGTCGTAGGTCCACCGGCCTTCCTGCAGGGCAGGGGACTCCAGCTTGCGGATGGAGATGATGTCGTTGCCGTACACCCCGTATAGCAGCGCCGAGAATGCCAGCCCTGATTTGTGAGTCAGCGTCAGGTTGAGGCTGGCAGAGAAATCGGGATTCGGATCTCCAATAAGAGTCCGGTCATCTGAATTGAAGACTCCATCCTTGTTCAGGTCCAGATAGTTGTATTCGCCCGGCTGAATATTCTCATTATCGGGATCGTAGCGGTCCTGTATAATACCGTCCACCCGGTAGCCGTAGAATACATTCATGGGTTCATCAATGGCCAGCACATTGACCATTTGACGCATAAAGATCTCATTGGAATATGGGGTGAACCGGTTGCCAAAGTCATCCACCATATAGCCCGAACCACTCTGGCTGCCAATATCGATCACCTTGTTCCTGTTTAGCATAAAGATCAGGTCGCCCGAGAAGGTGAAGGCACTGTTGCGCACCATATCGCCTGAGACCGTAAGCTCGACACCCCGGTTGATCACCTCCCCGTCGTTGATCCAAATCTGGTCAAAACCGGTATTCAGGGGCAGGAACTGTTTCCTCAGCAGATCGGTGGTCCGCTTATAGTACAGATCGATGGTTGCACTCAGCCGGTAGTCGAACATGGACATATCAATTCCCACATCGGTCTGTGCGGTCTGCTCCCAGGCGATGTCCGCATTGCCCCATCCGCCCCATTTGGCAAAGGCTGTCCGTTCCACCTCTCTCCCGATACCGTGGATGGTATATTCCCTGCCGTTGCTCCAGTAGTAACTGCTGCCAAACTGGTCATACATCATGCCGCTGGGGATTCCCCCCTGGTTTCCTGTGATTCCGTAGCTGGCTCTCAGTTTCAGGTCATTAAAGAGGCCCCGCGACGGGATAAACTCCTCCTCTGACAATCTCCATGCTGCTGCCACCGAGGGAAAAAATCCCCACTTCCGGTTCTCTCCGAACTTGGATGAACCGTCTGCACGTGCGGTGAAGGTGAGGAGGTACTTGTCGTCAAGGGTGTAGTTAAAACGTCCCATGGAAGAGGCCATTCTCGGGGCACTGTGCCCGTTGGATATGTACCGGGTGGCAGCCGAAGAGAGCTGCTCCTCGCGCAGCACCTGGTTTAAGAAATCCTGTCCCTCAATGAACATATTCCAGGAAGAGTACTGATCATAGGATCCCCCTGCCATGAAGTGGATCTTATGGCGGATGCCAATGTTCTTCTTGTAGGTGAGGTAGGTATCTCCCACAAAATGGTTGGCATCGGTGGTGCCCATTCTTCCCACGCCGTTGTTTACATCCCCATCGTAAGTAAAAACGGTAGGATTGTACTGGGTCCAGGAATCGGTCCGGTGCCTGTAACTCAACTGTGCGGTATAGACCAGACCGGGAAGCATCTCCCAGTCAACCCGTGTGTGCAGGTACTGTTGATTATCCCTGTTAAAACGGGTCCGTTCGTTAGTCAGTGCTACCGGGTTGCCATAATCCCGGCTATGCGCTTTGAAATAGGTGTCATCGTCATTGTAGACCGGGAAAATAGGATTACGGCCATAGTTGAGCCCGTAGTTCAGGGTGCGGTCACTAAAAAGAAAACCCGCCTTGGCCAGCACCTTCAGCTTGTCGCTCAGGTCATAGTTGACACTGATATCGCCTGTATACTTGTCATAATCGTCCTTCACCTGCATTCCCTCGCCGTGGTAGTATCCCATGTTGGCAATGAAGCTGCTCTTCTCATTGGCACTCTCCATACCGATGTTGTAGTCATGGATCAGCGGGGTTCTCAGTACATAGTCGGGCCAGTTGGTGTGGTGTGGCCATGCCCCACTCTCCAGCTCCTGGATGGAGGGGTAATAGGTGCCCAGATTATCCTCTTTGCCAATGTAGATCGGGTCCAGTCCCTGGTTAATATAGGCCTCGTTCTGGAGCTTTGCCATGAGTACGGGATCCCTCCAGTAATCCAGTTTTCCGGTGAAAGCAGAGACGCTGGTTTTGGCATTCACATAGACATGGCTATGCTCTCCGGTCCCGCGACCATCTTTGGTGGTGACCAGGATCACCCCGTTAGCCCCCCGGGCGCCGTAGATGGCCGTTGAGGATGCATCCTTGAGCACATCGATGCTTTTGATGTTGTTGGGGTTGATGGAGTTGATCATGCCCGCATCACCCATGGGAAACCCATCCACCACCAGCATGGGTGATTTGGAGGCATTGAGCGAACTGGCCCCCCGGATCCGGATGGTGATTCCGGCCCCTTCCGGATTGTCATTCCCCGAGCTGAATACCTGCACGCCGGCCACACGGCCCTGAAGTGCTTTTTCAAGGGTGGGGGTGGAGGTCTCCTGTATCTTCTGGGCTTTTACCGAAGCGATGCTTCCGGTGAGGTCCCTTCGCTTCATGGCTCCGTAGCCAACGACCACCACCTCATCCAGGTCCGTAAGAGCCTCTTCCAACTGCACATCGAACCGGATTTTTCCCGCCATGGGGATCTCCAGGGTATTCATACCAATAAAGGAGAATACCAGCACCGCATTCTCTTCAACCGTCATGGAAAAGTTTCCTTCTGCATCTGTAATGGTTCCAAATGTGGTTCCCTTGATCATGACCGTAACCCCTGGCAGCGGTTCCCCGACCCGGTTGGTTACCTGTCCCGATATCCGCTTTTCCTGCACAGGTTGCTCCTGTAAGTTTGCTGCTTCACTTACCGGTTGCGCATCCCTGGGTACAATGATGATCACCCGGTCGCGCACCTCGTAGGTCATCTCTGTACCAAGCAGGCAGTGGTCAAGGATCTCTTCTACAGGTGCTCCCTGGAAATTGCAGCTCACCTTGCCCAGGGCTTCCACATCATCCACATTGTAAACAAAGGTGAAATCGCTCTGTTCCTTGATGCTTTGCAGGACAGTAATGACACTTGTATCCTCAAGTTCAATATTCAGCATCTTGCTCTGGGAATAGCCTGCGGCTGACAGTTGCAGAATGCCGGTGATCAGAAAGAGAAACGAGAGCTTCATGATGATGAGATGTTTTTTGAACCGTCTTTTGGGAAAACAGGTTTGCAATATACCTCTATTAGCCATAAATTGTTTTGGGTTTAGTTTGAGTCTATATTTCCATCGTTGAGGGATAGGACCAGTAATTTGTCATCTTTCATATCAAAGTTGATCCTCTTTGTCAGGGCCAGGATCTCCAGCACCTCACCCAGGTTTTCATACCGTTGCATCTCCATCGAATACCTGAAATCCTTCACCTCCGGGTCCCTGTATTCCACATCGATATCGTACCACCTGGAAAGATCTCTGAAGATCGCTTCTATCGCATGCTCTTCAAAGAGGATACGACCCTCTTTCCAGGCGATGTAAGGTGCCACCTCCACCGCTTTTACCACGGTCTCTTTTTCGCCTGTTACCGCCTGCTGTCCTGGTTCCAGGATGTATTCCTGCTGGTTCTCGTTTTGGCTGACCACCACCCTTCCGCTCACCAGGGTAGTGGCAGTGGTCACCTCATCACTGTAAGCCCTGATGTTGAATGAGGTCCCAACCACCTGCACAGCCGTATTCATGGTATGTACGATGAAGGGTTGTTTACTATTCTCAGCCACCTGGAAGTAGGCTTCACCCCACAGGTAAACCTCTCTCTTCGTTCCCCTGAATGCAACAGGATACCTGATCTCCGATTCCGAGTTGAGCCAGATTTTTGTGCCGTCGGAGAGGGTTAACTGATACTCGCCTCCACGTGGGATCACAAGGGTATTGAATTTAACCCTGCGATTGAAGCCTGTGCGTTGGGAAGGGTTGTAGACCACCTCTTTCCTGTTGTTGCTGATCTTGATCTCCTCCTCCCCGGTATTGATGAATTCTTCCTTTTCGAGGTGAAGGGTCTTGCCATTTGACAGCACCAGCAGCGCCTTGCTGGTGCCTGGTTGTACATTCATGGCAACGGCGTTTGGTTCTGCTCCTGACCGGTCGGTTTGTTTTAATGTGAAATAGGAAGCCGCTATCAGGGGAATGAGGATGGCCGCATAACGCAGCAGGCGCCTGGAGAGGGATCTTTGCCTGCCGGGGGCAGCCTGCCTGACAAACTCCCGGTATGCTTTATCAGCATCGAAACGGGAAAGCGTGCTCATCTTTCCCGGGATGTGCCTTTCATCGGACAGTTTTTTATAAAGCTGTTTGTGACCGGGATTCTCCTGGATCCACTGATCCAGCTGCTTATGCTCCTCAGGGGTAAGTTCCCGGTTCCGCCTGGTAATGATCAGGTCAACAACCTGCTTAACTTTATCATATTCACCCATAATCCTGGTTCTTTATTGGTTAAGAACACCAGGATGAGCGCACCGGGTGATACCCAACCGGTTTTTTTTGTTTTTCTGACTCTGTTTAGCGGATCATGGCGGACAGAAGGAGCAGGACTGTGATTTTTAACTCCTCCCTCAGAAAGCGATATGCCTTGGCCTTCAGTGTTTTCACCGTGTTTATCGATACCCCTGCTTTTTTTGCGATCTCGGAGTTGGTCAGCCCCTCCATACTGTAGAGGATGATACTCCTTCTTTTGGGATTCAGTTTATTGATTGCCGCATGGATCTGTCTGTAATACTCCTCTTCGATCATGCTTTCTTCCACCGGGCGGTCACTTCCCGGCAATGCTTCTGTCAAATCATCGTGATCCGTTGATTTGGGCCTCCTCGACCTGTCCCTCAATGCATTAAGACTGGCATTTTTTACTGCACTGAAAAGATAGGAGGTGAGCCCATTGACCGACTCAAATGTGGCGCTGCTTTTCCAGAGCCGCAGGATCACCTCCTGTACGATATCCTCCGCCTCCGCCTCCCGGATGGAGAACCTGAAAACGAAACTGCAGAGCGAGGCATAGTAGTTATCGTATATATACCGGTAGCCCGATACACCCTTTTCGTTAACTGAGGCCACTATTTTATTGTCAGGTGCAGACATCTGTCACAAAGATAGAAGAAGATTAATCAGGATTCCCCCACTATCTCGAACCGTTTCTCCAGGATGTTGCCATCCGAATCGACCAGGGTGAGGGTGTGCCACCCTTCGGGGGCCATGCATTCGACCTGGTGGATCAGGGAGGTCTCGCCCAGGTAGGTTTCATCCAGGTGCCAGTGGATGGTGGCTCCGGTTTTGTGGTGGGCCGCCTCAAAAACCACCCGGCTTAATGTGCCGTCCAGTCCCCGGGGAATAAAGATCTGCCGGGTCTCTTTGGGATAGATCATCTCCATGGGCTGGTCGTTCCCCTTTGCACATCCCGGTAAGAAAGGGGGCAGGGTATGGTAGTGCGGATCCCTCTTTTTGTAGTACCACTCCATCACGGGGGGGAGTACAAACCATGAGGCGGTCACCATCTGACCGGTTTCGTAGCAACCGCTATGAACCCTGAATTGCTTATGCCGGTCGAGGTGGATGGTCCGGTGGTAGGGACAGGCCTCCATCTTTACACCGGCTGCCGGAACCATCCGGATCTCTGTCCGGTCACAATCGGGACCGGCACGAAAACCGCTTGTTGTGCAGATCTCAATTTCGGCCATCTCATCATATGGAGGATCGAACCATGCCGATGTGTTGAGCAGTCCGAAAGCATCGAACATCAGCGGTGCTGCCACATTCACCCCGGTGAGTCCGGGCCGGCCCTCACCATCTGCGTTTCCAACCCACACACCCACCAGGAATTCGGGGTTCAGCCCGATGGCCCATGCGTCCCTGAAACCAAAACTGGTGCCGGTTTTCCAGGCGATCCTCCTGGAGGATGAGAACTGCTCCCACGAGCCCTCCTGTGTGGGTCGTTCAAGGTCGGTGAGGGTTTCGAAGCATTGCCAGATGGAGGCGGCACTCATGATCCCACTGCTTTTCAGATGGGGTGGGAGGGCAGGTTTTCCCGCTCCCGGGTGGTCATCTTCCAATATGTAGGAGGGCGGTTGGTACTCCCCCGGATCGTACCTGTATCCATACTCCCCGATCTGGTTGAGGCTACCAGCCATTCCCATGTAGACCCGTCCGAGATCCCACAGCCGCACCTCCGCTCCCCCCAGGATCAGGGTGAGTCCGTAGTGTCCGGGGCCCTGGTTGATGGAGGTGAATCCCAGTCTCTGCAGTTTTGAATGGAACCTCTCCAGTCCGTATGTGCGCAGCATGCGGACCGCCGGAACATTCAGGGACCTGACAAGTGCCCTGCTGGCCGGGACCGCCCCACTGTAGCTCCTGTCGAAGTTCGATGGTGCATATCCCGAGATGTGGGTGGGAATATCGGGTACCAGGTTGTCCGGGAGGATCGCTCCATCATCCAGCATCAGGGTGTAGAGCAGGGGCTTTAATATGCTCCCCGAACTCCTCGGTGCACCGATGATATCCACAAAATTGCCGCTGTGTTCGCTATCGGAGCGGGTATTTCCCACATAGGCGATCACCTCTTGGTCCGGGATGTGGAGCACCAAAAGGGCTGCATTGTGAATCCCGTTCTGTTTCAGCTGTGCGTGGTGTCTCTGCACCAGGCTGGTGAGCCGCTCCTGCAACTCCCTGTCGATGGTGGTTGTGATGCGCCTGCCCGCGAATCCCTCCTTTTCGGCACGGTCAAGCAGGTGTGGGGTGATCTGTGGCAGCGGATGGGGCCTGGAGGGGAGGGGCTCCGTTTTGGCCAGGTCGCAACCTGTCTGATCGATGACCCCTTTCTCCCTTAGTTTATCCAGTAGCCGGTCTCTTTTGGCAAGCAGGATCTCCTGGTTTTTCCCGGGGTAGATCAGGGAGGGTGCATTGGGCAGGACCGCCAGTGTAGCTGCCTCTCCCCATGACAATTTGAAGGCGGACCGGCCATAGTATCTCCAGGAGGCTGCATCGATGCCCACCACATTGCCTCCAAAGGGGGCATGGGAGGCGTACAATTGGAAGATCTCCTCTTTTGTCTTGCTCAGCTCAAGGCGCAGTGCCAGCACCATCTCAATGATCTTCTGTGGTACCGTTCGGGGTCTCCCCTTCCTGGCGAGGCGTACCACCTGCATGGTGATGGTGCTCCCCCCGCTCACCACCCTTTTCGCTTTGATGTTCCTGACCAGCGCTTTTGCAATGGAGACCGGATTGATTCCGGGATGCCTCTGGAAGTATTCATCCTCGTAATAGCGGATGCACTGGTGCAATTTATAGGGGAGGCTGTCGCATTCAGGAAATCTCCACTGACCGTCGGCAGTGATCCGCGC
>JBDLIQ010000028.1:0-35317 GCA_039714775.1 Bacteroidota bacterium | reverse complement strand
AGATTTACTGACAGGTTATACCTGGGCATCAATATCAAAGCACACGCACAGGCGGCCGACCTGATGGATGCCCGCCTGGGTATCCTCTTTTAGAATGGAAAAACCGGGATAGTTGCCCACCTATCTGTTCTGCATATTGCAGGTTGGCAAAAATTCATTATTCATTAAACATAACCGGTTATAAAAATGTTTAGATTGGATGTAAATATCAGAGCAGGAGGGCATTTAACTGGTCGGTCAGAAATGGCCCGGGGTGGTCAGGTTATCGGTTCTTCCAGGTTACGAACATTGGGGAGGGTAAATATTTTAAGGGAAGCTGACCCTTACGCCCATCACACAAACATCATCTATCTGATCATGGCTGCCACGCCATTTGTCAAATGCCTCTTCTATCAATTTTTTCTGGTTCTCCATCGATTCAGCCTGAACAGAGAGGAGCAGCTTCTTAAAGTTAGGTGATTTAAACTTTTTGCGTTTTCTACCCCCGTATTGATCTGCAAAGCCGTCAGTGAAAATATAGAGGGAGTCGCCTTTCTGCAGCTTTATCAAATGGTTGGTAAACTCTGTCTCTTCCCAATGTACACCTATGGGTTGCTTATCTCCTTTTATGGTATATAATTCGTAACCATCATTCTCTGTAGATAAATAAGGGAGTCTTTCTGCTCCCGCTGATTGTCCCCTCTTCCTGAACAGATACAGAGGCCTGTTTGCACCGGCAAACTGAAGCTCTTTTTTCTCCAGATCAATAATGGCTATTGCCATATCGATGCTCTCCTTCTGATCATTTAAAGACCCCTCCTGTGCGAGTATCTCCTTCACCTTGTTTCTCAGATGTCCCAGAATCACACCAGGCTCTCTGATCCCGAAAGTTCTGAATTGCTCATTCAGAAGCGTGACCCCTAACATACTCATGAGTGCACCCGGAACACCATGTCCGGTCGCATCTGCGACAATGACTACGCTATAGCCCTCGATCTCTCTTACCCAGTAAAAGTCTCCGCCAATGATATCTTTGGGTTTATATATCGTGAAATAGTCGGAGAGTATGTTATCTATATATGCCGGAGAGGGAAGAGCAGCTTTCTGAATCCTCTTTGCATAACTGATACTGTCAGTAATCGCCTGCTTTTGCTGAAGAACCAGCAGGTGCTGTTTTCTGATTTTTTCTTCAGCCCTGACACTCTCTATGGCTCTGGCAATATGATCCGAAACGAAAACCAACAACTCTTCATCTTTCACGGAGTATGGATCTGCAATATCATAGGCCTGGACAACCATGACCCCAACACTGTTTCCTGAAAGCTTCAGTGGAACACCCAGCCAGGAGGTTGATTGGGAGCCAAAGTGTTTTATTTCGCCCGATTCGTATAATCGGTTCATCTCCTTATTGGGAAATATAACGGGATTCCCTGTTCTTCGTACATAGTCTGTCATGGTTCCGGACAGATCATACAGCATCTCTTCCAATGATTCGTCATAGCCAACATTCACTCCGGCGGTTTCAATATTGTCATATTCATCTACGAAGTAGGGGAAGAAATACTTATCGCTGGACTCCTCATACAGACCAATGAAGAAATTCCTGGCAGTTACCAGATCAGCGAGTATTTCATGTATGGTGGCGACAAATTCCTCAATGTTTGCTGCAGTATGAGCCTCTTCAGAGATCCTCAGAAGAGATTCCCATGTCTTGTCATTGTGTTGATATTTTTCAATTCCGCCGGGAGACACCATTTAAATTTCGAGCAAAGGTAAATTAAAAAAACCACTACTTTTAGGGCCGCATCCTTATGAGTCGTTTTATAATACTTATAGCAGCGGTCGCCACCATGGCGGTCATCCAGGTACAGGGAGTGGTTCCCAGGGATTATACATTCTCCTCCTCGCTCATTTCCATGAGGGATGGCCTGCCCGACAACAATGTGAACTGCATGATACAGGATGCCAAAGGGTTCATGTGGTTCGGGACCAGGAACGGCCTGAGCTGCTATGACGGGTTCCGGTTTGTGAACCATTACCAGGCAGATGAGAAAGGCATCAGCCATAATTACATCAGGAGCCTGCATGAAACCGGCGACGGGCTGCTGTGGATCGGTACCAATGGCGGGGGATTGAATGTATATCACAAGGAGACGGAGACCTTTCACAGGTTCGGGTTTGCCTGGGCCGATTCAATGATGGTGGAGTCCAGCATCCTGGACAGGAAGCTGCCCGACAGGATCTATTCCATTGTTTCAAGAAAGAGAGGAGAGCTCTGGATTGGGACCCAGTCGGGCCTGTACCGGCTTCTCTATACCCAGGATGGTGTTCCGTCTGTGAACTCCCTGAAGCGGTACAGGGCCAGCAGTCATGATGAAAACTCCATTTGCGACAACAAGATCTTTCACCTGATGTTTGACAGCCAGGGAGTTTTATGGATCTCTTCCAACGAGGGGGGGCTAAGCCGCTTCTGGCCTGAGGAGGAACGTTTCAGGAAATACAGGGCCGGAGAGGAGGCGGGGGACCTGCCCTCCAATCAGGTGATGGTCACCTATGAGGACAGCCGCGAACAGGTCTGGGTCGGAACCTGGGAGCACGGTCTCTGCCTGTATGACCGGGAGAGGGATCAATTCAAACAGTATCTGAGCAGCGGGCAGAACCCGGACCTCATCGGGAACAACATCTATAAGATCATGGAAGGGAGCCACGGTCAGCTCTGGCTGGGTGCCATCTATGCGGGACTGGACAGGATCTCGCTGGAAGAGTTTGGTAAGGGGAACTCCCTGTTTCATCACCACTGGTTGGAGGATGGGGGTGAGAACCTGGTCAACAGTAATGTGATCCTCTCTATGGGCAGGAGCTCGGACGGGATCTTGTGGGTCAGCACCCAGGGATTGGGGGTATACAGGATCCGCACCGGTATGAACTTCCTGCAGAGGGTAGTGAGCAGTGGGGAGGGTGAAGGTCTGTCTGGTAATGATGTGACTGTGATCAGTACGGATTATGAAGAGAGGTACTGGGTGGGCACCTGGAGGGACGGGCTGAATCTGGCCACGCTGGAAGAGGGCCGCTTCAGGGTGCTGAAAAGTTTCAGGCACAACGCACAGCCCCAATCATTATCCTCTGACTCTGTTTATGCCGTACTGACAGATTCTGACAGCATCACCTGGGTAGGTGCATGGCCGGGGTTGACCCAGGTTGTGGAGGAGGCCGGTAATGTAACCTTCAGGCGGGTCAAATGTTTCGATACCGCAGGTGTTGAGGTGGAGCTTATGGTAAATTCACTTCATGAAGACCATGAGGGGGTGATGTGGGTCGGAACCGAAGGGAACGGCCTGTGGTACAGGGAGCGCGGACAGGATACCCTCCTCAGGTACAGCGAGCCGCAGGAGTTCGGAAAGGTCACCAGCGTTTTATCATGTGAGTCCTCTCTTCCCGGAGTATCCAAAGAGGTGTGGATAGGCACCCACATCGGGGTCCGCAGGGTACTGTTTTCCAACGAGGGGAGTAAAAGTATGGCATACTATTCCCGTGGCGGGGACTCCGGGTTGCCGGGCAACCAGATCAGGAACTTCGTAAAAGTGGATAGTATCCTGTGGATCGGGACCTCGCAGGGGGTAGGGCGGTTCAATCTTGTAACCAACGAAATGTGCATAGAACGTTATTTCCCCGGGCACGATATTATGTCCATGCTTTGCGATTCGACCGGGAACATCTGGATTGGTACCATCTCAGGCCTCATCCGGTATGACCGGAAGGTGAAGAGGCAGGCCGGGTTTTATGAGAACGCACATGGCATCATACAGGGATACAACCACAATGCAAGCTGCCTGGATGAAGGGGGAACCTGCTTGTTTGGCACCAACCAGGGTCTTGTTTTCTTTGATCGACATATTGAGGAGGAGGTTTTTCAGCCCGAGGTGGTGTTTACCGACCTGAGTGTCAACGGAAAAAAGGTGAAGCCCGGGGAATGGGTGGATGGCTCCACCCTCCTGGAGAAGCGCATCACTGAGACCTCACGGATCAAGCTGAAGCATTCCCAGGGAATTTTTTCAGTGGAGTTTGCGGCCCTCTCATATGATGAGCCGGGCGACCGGACCTTTGCATATAAACTGGTGGGCATGCAGGAGGTGTGGACCTATGCCCCGGTGGAGCGTGCTTTTGCTGCCTTCTCCAACCTGCCTGCCGGGGAGTATACCCTGCAGGTAAAGCTGGTGAACAATGACAATACGGGAGACAATGATCCTGCTGAGCTTCACATTACCATACTTCCTCCATTGTGGAGAACAAAAGTGGCCTATTTCCTGTATACATTGCTGCTGGTTCTGGTTGCTTTTCTGCTGAGAAGGGCGACCGTCGACAGGTTAAGGCTCCATGAGACGGTGCGGTTTGAGAAGTTCAAAAGGGAGCAGGAGGAGGAGCTCAACAAGCAGAGGTTGACGCTCTTTACCGATATTTCCCACGAACTTCGCACCCCGCTGACCCTCATTGCCGGTCCCCTGGAACAGGTCATACAGCAGAAGGAGAAGGATCCGGGGGTCAGGGAGAAGCTGAACACCATTAAAAACAATTCGCAGAAGCTGCTCAGGCTGATCAATCAGCTGCTCGATTTCAGGAAGATTGAGATGGGCATGGAGAAGCTCAACGCTGCAAATACCGAGGCGGTCTCTTTGACCAGAACCATCTTTGAGGAGTTCCGGGATGAAGCGGCGGATCGCGAGATCGATTACCGTTTTCGCAGCGGGAAGGAGCGCTGTGAGGTGTGGCTAGAGGAGGAGAAATATGAACGGATCATCGGGAACCTGCTCTCAAACGCTTTGAAATACACGGGAGAGAACGGGAAGGTAGTGCTTTCCGTGGAGGAGATAGAGCGGGATGGTGAGGATGATGGGGAGTTTGAAATCTTTTTCGGCAAGCTGCCTTCCGGCCACTTTCTCCAGCTGGAGGTCCGGGATACGGGCCGGGGGATTGCAAAGGCGGACCGGGAACATATCTTTGATAGGTTCTACAGGGTGAAAAGTACCAGGAGCAGAGTGGACGGAACCGGAATAGGGTTGTCCATGGTCAGGCAGTTGGTACTGATGCACTACGGACAACTGGGGCTTATTTCGGAGCCGGGCGAAGGAAGCCGGTTTGTGGTGAGGCTGCCCCTGGGGAGTCAGCACCTGAAGTCACATGAGATGTCAGTTGGCCAGGAGAAACAATTTTCGATGGAACACCCTGAGATCGAGATCCCCATTGTGAAAGGATCGGGCAGGAAGAAGATATTGCTGGTGGAGGACAGTCATGAGATGCGCCACTTCATCGTCGATGTACTGAAACCCCATTATGCGGTCCTGGAGGCTGAAAACGGGAACCGCGGACTTGAATATGCAATGGAGGTGATGCCCGACCTGATCGTGAGCGATGTAATGATGCCGGAGATGGATGGCATCGAGTTCTGTAAACGGGTCAGGGGCAACATCGGGACCAGCCATATTCCTTTTCTGTTGCTTACGGCCAGGTCGTCGGTGGAGTACAGCATTGAGGGACTGAAAGCGGGAGCGGATGACTATATCTCCAAACCGTTCAGTCCGGAGGTGTTGCTGCTAAAGATCAGGAATATCTTCGAGCGGAGGGAGAAGCTTATGGAGCGTTTCAGCCTGGATCTCCAGCCTGCCCCGGAAAGTATTGCCACCAATCCCACCGACAACGATTTCCTGGTCAGGCTCATTGGCTTCATAGATAATAATCTGGATAACAGCGAACTCGACCTGGAGCTCTTTACAGGGGAGTTTGGCATGAGCAGGTCTACTTTCAACCGCAAGCTGAAACAGCTCACCAACCACTCCCCGGCCGATTTTGTAAACAACTACAGGATGAAAATTGCAGCCAGGATGCTGCTGGACGGCAATCATGCCATCAAGACCATCGCCTTTCATGTTGGGTACGCCGACGCGCGTTACTTCAGTACCCGTTTTAAAAAGCACTTCGGACTGACTCCTACCCAGTACCAGGAGCAGCATCGCACTGTTTGAATCAATCTTCAACACATTTGAATCAATCTTCAACACCACTCTGACCTTTGGTAACGAATATTGTTGTTCTAAACTTTATTCTAAAGGTTAAATCAGATGAGAAAAGTATTATTTCTAACGCTTCTGCTTGTTGCATGGGGAGGATGCTCTATTCCGATCTCTGCCCGGACGCAGAACCATGAGGTCACTGGTATCGTCACCGATTCTGAAACAGGAGAGCCTCTTCCTGGTGTGAATGTTATTATAAAAGGTACCACCCACGGGGCGGTAAGCGATATTGACGGAAATTACCGCATCCGGGTGTCGGGAGTGACCGACGTACTGGTTTTTTCATTTATCGGTTACGCAAACCTTGAAGAGGAGGTAGGCAGCAGGACCACCATTGATGTAAGCCTTGCACCCAATATTACTGAACTTGAAGATGTGGTGGTGGTTGCCTACGGTACGCAGAAAAAATCGAACCTGACCGGCTCGGTGGCTGCAATGGATGCGGAAGGAATCAAAAAGGCCAACAGCGCCCCCAGCCTTACCGAACGGCTGAAGGGCAGCGCAGCCGGTGTAAGGGTGATCTCAAATACAAGCGGGCGACCCGGTGAGAGTGCCTCGGTACGGATCAGGGGTAACAGCACGCTGCAGGGAGACAAATCACCCCTCTGGGTGGTGGACGGGATGATCTTCGACGGAGTTCCGGCGCTCAACCCCGCCGATGTGGAGTCCATGACGGTGCTGAAGGATGCCTCCTCCACAGCCCTTTACGGATCGAGGGCTGCCGCAGGGGTTATCATGGTGACTACCAAATCGGGGAAGGCAGGGAAACCCGAATTCAATTTCTCATACAGGCACGGGATCTCGCTGCACAACACAGGCAACTTTGAGGTGATGAACTCACAGCAGCTGTTCGACCATTTTACCTCTTTCTGGACCCCCACCTATGACATGAGGGCTACCGAGATTGCTGAGGCCCTCCGCGAATCCAATCCCGATATCACCGATGAGGAGATTCAGGCCACCGTAGAGATGATCTACGGGACCAGGGATAAGTTTGTAAATGATAAGTTCCTGTCACAGTACCCGGAGCTGGATACCTGTACCCAGCTGCTGGATGTGGATACCGACTGGGAGGAGTTTGCTTACCGGCCGGGACGGGTGGATGAGTACAACCTGAGTTATGCAGCTGCTACCGAGAAGGTGAGTACCTACCTCAGTGGTGGCTATTATGACGAAGAGGGGATCCTGCAGGGACAGGATTACAGCCGTTTTACGGGGAATGCCAACATCACCTGGGAGGCCTCCGACAGGCTCTCGGTCAATACCAGGATCAACGTGAGTTATTCAGAGCGGAGGAACCAGGATGGCAGCTCGCTCTACCATACCTATATCTACATGCCGTGGGACGATCCCTATAATGAGGACGGGACCATCAGGGAGGTGCTCAACTGGTCGTCGGCCGACGGCAGGAAATGGTACGGCCGCGACGGCAGCAACTACCTCTATCCCCGCCAGTACAACTACAACATCTCCGAGTCCCTTAACAACAAGTACAAGGTTTCGGCCATCTACAAGATAACCAACCGCCTGAAACTGGAGCATAACCAGAACATCAGTTTCAGCAACTATTACGGATTCGGCAATGCCGATGTGAGGACCTCGTCAGGCCGTATCAATGACAACAACGGATCTATCTACGAAGGGTACAGCAAGTCAACAAGGTACCTGACCAACACCCTCCTGAGGTATGTGAATACATTCGGGGAGCACAGTGTGAACATCACGGCAGGTCATGAATATGAGAATTACGGCTACCAGGGTCTGGGCGCCACCGGTACAGGCATTATTCCCGGAGCCATCATCATGGATGCAGCCTCCTCTGCCAATCCCAATTCCGGCAGCAGGTCCGAATTTACCAACCAGGCCTATATCACCAACCTGAACTATGTGGTGTCCGACAAATACCTTTTCCAGGGCTCACTGCGGTATGACGGCAGCTCCAGGTTCCATGACGGCCACAAATACGGTCTGTTCTACACGGTTTCTGCAGGATGGATCCTCTCAAAAGAGGGTTTCCTGCAGGGCAGTTCCTGGATCAACTTCCTGAAGCTGCGTACCAGCTACGGATCGGTTGGGAACCTCTATGGAAATTACTATGAAGCATTCGGTGTTTATGGATTCGGATTCAGTTACAACGATGTCCCCGGGCTTTTCCCCAGCAGGATGGACCTGCCCATGCTTACCTGGGAGACCAAGAATGACTTCAACGCGGCTGCCGATTTCAGCCTGCTGAACCACAGGCTGGGTGGTACTGTGGAGTTCTATCACAGTACGGCGCGGGACCTTTATGGCTGGGAAAACCTCTCCACCCTCACGGGCTTCGAAAGGAGGCTGGTGAACTTTGGGGGGATTGCCAACAGGGGAATCGAGGTTACACTGGAACCGGTACTGGTGGAGACCTCCGACTTCAGGTGGGACCTCCAGTTCAATGTGAACTTTAACCAGAACAGGGTACTCCGTATCGACGACCAGGGGCGCGAGGAGTATGACCGCGGCAATACGATCTGGAAGATCGGGTACGACTCGGAGACCTTCTTTATGCGCCAGTGGGCCGGGGTGGATCCCGAGAATGGTGATCCGCTGTGGGACAAACAGGTGGTTCATGCAGACGGCACCGTCACCGATACGGTTACTTCAAAATGGAACGAAGCCACCCGCATTATGCAGGATAAGACAGGAACCCCGAAAATGTTTGGTGGATTCGGCACCTCCCTGGAGTACAAGAACCTCAGCTTCTCCATGCTGTTTCACTACGCTTACGGAAACTACATCTACTACAGCGGAATGGAGTTCTTCGACAACGACGGGGCCTATGCCGAGTACAACCAGATTGTGCACGGGGAGGATTACGTGCGGTGGATGAAGCCGGGCGATGTGGCCACCCACCCCAGGGCCAATTATGGCGGCAACGGACTCTCCAATAAAACCTCCACCCGTTACCTTCACGACGGCAGCTACCTGAGGCTTGGAAATGTAAGCCTTAGCTACCGGATCGGGGATGTGGCACTGCTGGACCGTATCGGGCTGACCGATGTTACCCTGACGGCAAGTGCCGACAACCTTCACACCTTTACAAAATTTCCGGGCGTGAACCCGGAGGCGGGAAGCTTTGCTGGCGCCTCCATTGCTCCCAATATTCGCAAATTTTTATTCGGAATCAACTTACGCTTCTAAAAATGAACAAGATGAAACGTATACAATACATCTGGGCTGTTACGGCGGCCCTGTTGCTGACAACTTCCTGTGATCTGGACAGACCCCCTTTTGACGGGATTGACCAGGAGATTGTTTTCTCCAGTGCCGAGGGCATCGAGGCGGCGCTGCTGGGAGCCTACGGCTACTTTCACTACCAGGATCCGGGCGGGACATTCGGTGCCTACGATTTCTACCTGCGGCTCCACCATTTCATGGGGGAGTATGCCGGGGATAATGTGGCGCTGAGCGGGACCACCACCGACCCCCTGTTCAATATTTACACTTACAACCACAATGTGGACAACGGTTCGGTGAAGGCGTTCTACCAGTCCTCCTACAAGATGATCATTGCCATCAACCGGCTCATCGAGCATATCCAGTTGGAAGGGGAGAACGATCCCCGTTCGCACATGCTTGGTGAATGCCACTTCCTGAGGGGTTTCGCCTATTTCAACCTGGTCAACGCCTTCGGCCGGCCCTACCAGCAGGAGCCGGAGACCAACCTGGGAATCCCGCTGAAGCTGGATACAGACATTGAGAACATTCCTCCAAGGGCCACGGTCAGCGAAGTATACGACGCCATTGAGAGCGACTTCCTTCGCGCTGCCGGCCTGATGGACCTGAGGGACAATGTGCTCGATCCCAACTGGCACAACATCAGGGCCTCCAAAGAGGTGGTCTGGTCGGCCCTCTCCCGCTTCTACCTCTACAAGAATGAGAACCAGCAGGCCCTGAACTATGCCGATTCTGTCATCACAGGGGAGACCTACAGCCTGATCACCGATTCGGCCGGTTATGTGAACTACACCGTGAAATACCCGGAGTTGAACACCGAGACCATCTTTGCCATTCGCCAGACCGAGGATGACGATGTGGGCTGGGCTGCCATAGGTTCGATGTATTACGCGGCTGACGGGAACGGATGGGGAGAGATGTACGCCTCGGAGCCCTACCGCAACCTGGTGGCTCAGAACCCGGGCGACTGGCGCAACGCCTTCATCCATCCCCAGTACAAGGAGGATGGGAGTCTGGACAACCGCAATGGTTATCCCAAGTACTTTGTGAGTAAGTGCTCTTTCCAGGACGACCTGGTGCTGCAGTATTCGCCGGTCATGTTCCGGCTGGGAGAGATCTACCTGAACCGGGCCGAGGCCCATGCCAGGCTGGGACATACCACCGAGGCACTTGCCGATGTGAATGTGATCAGGGAGCGGGTCAATGTGCCTGCATGGGATGCCGCTCTCTTTTCGACCGACCAGCAGCTGGTGGACAGCATCCTGCAGGAGCGCAGGATCGAGCTGGCATTTGAGGCGCACCGCAAGTTTGATATTTTCCGCAACGGGAAGACCCTGGACAGGAGCTACCCGGGTACACACAACGGCGTGGGACCTGAATTTGTCCCCCCGGATCATGACAGGGTGGTTCTTTACCTGCCGGAGGACGAAACAAGGGCCCAGGAAAACCTGATCCAGAACCCTTAGGATCATCTGAAACAGAACCTTAAAACAGGCATTAATTCCTGCCGGATGAAAAACAGTGTTGCATATATTATCTCCATTCTTCTTTTCCTGTGGGCACAGGGTATCCAGGATCTGCAGGCACAGAACAGGGCGGTATCGGTTCACTTCTCTTCAACCGAATCCAATATAGAGGGTGACATCATTACCAAGACCATCCGGGTGCCGGAGGGATTCACGCCCACCTATACCTACTACTCAGCCATGGGTTGGTGGGGGACCGGGGGTGAGGGTGACGGCTATTGCGGGATCCAGCAGCACCCCAACGGCAGGAACTTTATCTTCTCCATATGGGATCCTGAATCGACCTCCGAGCCCATTGTAGCCAGTTATCTGGGTCACGGCACCCTCTCTGAGAACTTCGGAGGTGAAGGCACCGGTCTCAAGTCCTGGAACTTCTCTTTGGGATGGGATACCGATACATGGTACAGGATGGTGACCAGGTTGTGGGACGAGGGTGCGCACACCATGTTCGGCTACTGGGTTCAGGATATGACCACGCGGCAGTGGTACCACCTGGTAACCATGGACTATCCGGTGGAAGGGGTGAGGATCAACTCGGGGATCAACTCTTTCCTGGAGGACTGGTATGGCAACGGGTGGGAGGCGCGCAGGTACATGATCAGGGACAGTTACAAGCGCAGGCTGGACGGCTCCTGGCTCTCCCATGAGAGGAATCGTTTCTCGGTAAACCAGGAGGCTCCTACAGCCAACTACAACGACAACTTTGACGGGGGGATTCTGGGCGACAGCTGCTTCTTTATCGCCAGCGGGGGGGAGACCGAACCCAGCTGTCTCCCCACGGCCATTTTTACCCTGCCGCAGGATCCCGCACCCCAATGGGAACCCATTGTTCTGCAACAGCTGGATGCCGGATTCGATGCGGTTGAAAAGCGGTTATACGTAAGCTGGGAAACCGATCCCGGTGCCGGTCCCCAGCTCAGCTACCACGGGGCCATATATAACACACCCGGTGGAGAGGGCGTACCGGCTCTCTCTTTCAACGATACAGTGCCACAGTGCACGGGCGACACCCTGGATATCACCTCCCTGGCCAATGGGAGATGGTATCTCCGGTTGTATGTAACCGATATTTTCGACGGTCGCTCTGATGAGATCGAGCGGGAGTTTGTGATTGACATGGAGGTGAAGAAGCCTGTGGCGCTCTTTGAAGCAAAGGCCACAACGGTCTCCCGCTACTCATTTGTGGAGTTCAGGGAGAATTCGGGTGGGATCCCGGCGTCATGGGAGTGGCAATTTGAAGGGGCCGAACCGGCCACAAGCAGTGAAAGGCATCCGGTGGTCTCTTATAGCACCCCGGGCGCTTATGATGTGACATTGATCGTCTCCAACAGTGAGGGGAAGGATACCCTGCTGAAGGAGGATTATATCACCGTGGAGCCTGTGGCTGACAATGCGCTCGATCTGCGCGGGGTCATGGGCGATTATGTGGTCATTCCTGACCTGGAACTGGCAACGCAGGAGATGACTTTCGAATGCTGGATGAAGATCCCGGAGGATCAGCAGGGCTATGCGGGGATCTTCTTCAACAGGGATCAGAAAGCATCGGGTCTTAATTTCAGGGATCGCAATGAACTGGGCTATCACTGGAACGACCGCTCTTACAGCTGGTCGTCCGGACTGTATGTTCCGCTGAACCGGTGGACCCATGTGGCCTGGGTGGTATCCGCCACCGGTGTGGCGATTTACATGGACGGGGTCCCGGCATTTCACAGGAACACGGTTGATCAGGTTGACTTTTCAGCCCCGTGGAAGCTGGGTGCGGATTATCCCTTCGGACGCAACTTCAACGGCCTGATTGACGAGGTGAGGATCTGGAACAGGGTCAGGACGGCAGGGGAGATTCTCGACAACAGGTACCTGGAGCTGGATTATGAAAACGAACCTGACCTGTGGGCATACTATAGGTGCGATCAGCAGGAGACGGATGGACTGTATGACCTGCTGGGCGATCGCCATGCCGCATTTGAGTCGCTTGACCCTGACAGCTGGCAGCCCTCCTTTGAAAAGACCAACTCCCCGGTTGCTCCGGTGGCTGCCTTTGCATCCTCTCTTACAGTAGCCGAAGTGGGAACAGACATTGAGTTTTATGATGCATCGGCCTATATCCCCGTTTCGTGGAGCTGGTACTTTCAGGGCGGAACCCCGGCAGAGAGCAGTGAGCGGTTCCCGGTGGTGCGCTATGCTTCGCCCGGGATCTTCGATGTCAAACTGGTCATCGCCAACCAGGAGGGGAGCGATTCCATCGTGAAGGAGGGAGTGATCACCATTGTAAACCCTCCGCCACCTGAGGCCATTTTTTCAGCCAACAGGGTGGTGATCGAAAGGGGTGGATCGATCACCATGAACAACATGTCCAAAAACGAACCTACGGAATTCCACTGGTATTTCGAAGGGGGGACACCGGACTATTCCACCGAATTCGAACCGGTGGTTCAGTACCAGGATGCCGGGACATTCGACATAAGGCTGGAGATTAGCAATGCCTACGGGGCAGATACCCTGGAGCTTGATGATTATATCAGGGTCACCTATCCGGCCGCTGTTGAGGGCTTTGAAAATGGCGTGAAGGTGGAGGCACTGGAGGATCAACTGGTGATCCACAGGATTGCCCACGACGATGCCTTCCTGGTGATGACCAATACAACCGGACAGGTGGTCTGCCGGGTTCCGCTTGCAAAGGGAAGGAACCTGGTTCGCCCGGGAGTGGGTGAGGGGATCTACCTGGTGGTGGTCCGGGATGGCAATGAATTGATACGCAGTAAGTTTTATTTTAATAAATAATTTATTTCTAACTAAATTTTTTAATTATGAAGAAGAGTGTACTATTAATTGCAGCATTTGTAATGGGAATTGCAGCAACTGGTTTCGGCCAGTCAATTACCCTTAATGACACCTCTTATGTATACCTGGATGATCACATTACCGGGTTAACTGATGCCACAGAGAACATGACCATGGAAGCATGGGTCAAACCTGATTCTACAGGTGGCTGGAATGACTGGTGTGCCGCTGTCTATTTAAGGAATGACGAAGGTGCGTCACTGGGAATGAACCTCACCAATTACCGCAAGGATACCGTTGAAATGATTCCTTTGTGGCAGGATATTTACTGGATTGCGCCCGAAATTTATCTCTCAATTGGTACCTGGCAGCATATTGCGATGACAGTTGATGTGGCTGCCAACAGCATGAAAGGATACCTGAACGGCCAGCTGGTCTATACCTATGTAGCTGATGGAGGTGATAATCCGGACCTGGTTGCACAGAACTGCACAGGAACCACCACCAACACAATTAGCGGCAATGCAGTCAATGCACCTTTTACCATCGGTAAAGACAGGTATCACGAATCGTGGACCGGAAGGACCTACAAAGGTGGTATTGATGAGGTCAGGATCTGGAACACCACATTGACTGATGCTGAGATCGCTGCCAACTGGAATACAAAACTGAATGGTGATGAGACCGGCCTGGTGGCTTACTATGATTTCACCACCATTCTCGGCTCTGTGGTTACCAATGGCGGCGTGGGACCCACAGCAACCATCTGGGGTGAAGATTCCGAGACCGGTGAGGAGGGTGCGCCCGCTTCAAATGGAATCGACTCCCGCAGGGTTGAGCAGCTGGATAATGTAAGGGTCTATGCCCATCAAAACACAGTTGTTGTTGAGAACGGCAATGGCTCCGCAAACATCGAGATCATGAATGTGGTGGGTCAGGTTGTGCTTCAGGAGCAGATCGAAGGAGATGCCCGTTTTGACATTGAACAGGGCAATGTATATATTGTGAAGGTATCCAGGGGAGACAGGACCTATGCAACCAAGGTTCTCGTAAGGTAGATTTAAGAGTGGTTTAATGAGTTTGAACCGGGGTTTTTGAGAACAAAAAGCCCCGGTTCTTTTCAAGGAAAAGATATCAGAGATTTAACAAAATAGAAAAATCTGGAGGTTCAGTGAGGGGAATGTGGAGATATGGTGTTGTACTTATACTTGCCGGTTGGTTCAGTATTGCTGGGGGATTCGCTCAGTCGGTCACCCTGGACTCTACCAACCTGCCCCTGGTGGTGATCGACACGGAGGGGAAGGAGATTCCCGACGAACCCAAGGTCAACGTCCAGATGAAGATCATCCACAACCGGGACGGAACCTACAACCATCCTTCCGATCCGGGGAATGAATATGACGGGATCGTGGGCATCGAGATAAGAGGTGCCTATTCGTCCAGCCTTCCGCAAAAACCATACGGATTTGAAACCCGCCAGTCCAACGGGGAGAACCTGAACATCTCTCTGTTGGATATGCCGGAAGAGAACGACTGGATCCTTCTGGCCAACTATAACGACAAAGTATTCATGCGGAACATCCTGGCGTTCCATCTGTTTGAGAAAATGGGTCACTATGCGCCCCGCACACATCTGTGCGAGGTGATCCTGAATGGTGAATACAAAGGGATATATGTTCTTACAGAGAAGATCAAGCGGGATAAGAACAGGATCAATATTGCAAAGCTGGATGCCGACGACCTGGCGGGCGACAGCCTGACCGGAGGCTATATTTTCAAGGTGGATTATCCCGAAAACGGTTACTGGGTTTCAGCCTATGAGAACCCTGACTATCCGGGCAAGCCGGTCTATTATATTCCGGCATATCCGAAAGTAAGGGAGATTCATACCGGGCAGAGAGACTACCTGATACAAACGGTCGCTACCTTTGAAGATGCATTGTGGGGGGCTGACTTCAGGGATCAGGATATGGGATACCGGAAGTATATCGATGTGGAATCCTTTATTGATTATTTTCTGATCAGCGAACTCTCCAGAAACACCGATGGATACAAGAAAAGCAGGTACCTTTATAAGGACAAGGATAGCAAGGATCCACTGATCCATGCAGGTCCGGTATGGGATTTTGACTGGGCCTTCAAGGATGAGACAGGTATGGGGGTGACCAACGGAGAGGGATGGCGCTACAGCTATACCGGACCCACTGATATGAAACCTCCAGGGTGGTATATCCGCCTGCTGGAGGATCCCTGGTTTGCCGGCAGACTTAACGACCGGTTTACTGAATTGCAGGGATCGATTTTTGACCTGATCTATTTGAACGATTACATTGATTCGGTGGCAGCTTATGTAGACGAGGCACAACAGCGGCATTATGAACGCTGGCCCATCCTGGGGATCAATGTGGGGACCCCTGAGATCGGAACTCAACCCACTACCTACAAGGGAGAGGTGGATAAATTCAAGCGATGGGTCATACACCGGTTGTTATGGCTGGGTGACAACATGCCCGAAGGAGATCCCTCCATGATGGCTGAAAAGCTGTGGGGATCCGCCCCCGGGTTCAGGTACTATCCCAATCCCTCCACCGATCGGTTGACGGTGGAATCTTCGCGACAGATCAGGGAGATCAGGATCTTCGACCTGCAGGGAAAGGTAGTAATGCAGGTGAGGAGCAGCGACGCCCGCATGGTGCATATGGATGTAGCCATTCTGCAGGGTCCTTTCGTTCTTGAGGTTCAGTACCTGAATGGTGTTACTGAAAGGGAATTGTTTATTACATATTAGGGATGAGGGTTAAGGCAGTCAGACTGATCGTGGGAATGGTACTTTTGCTGGGATTCACCAGCCTGCTGTTATTTGGGATCAATACACTGAGAAGGGAGGCGATCTGGCAGGAATCTGCAGCATTCAATTGGGCTGTTCCGACCGGTGGCAACAGTTGGGTTGTCAACCACATCGAGGAGAACAGAAAGGTGATCACCGACAAGGGGATCACCCGCTGGTGCTCCTCCGCTGATACGCTCAATATCTTTTTTCATACCGATCAGACGGGTGAACTGCATCTCGGGATCAGGGCCCGGGTCCTGTCGGGCAGATCGGCCATCAGCGTGGCACACGGGAGTACCTCCCACAGGATAACCCTTGATCATACCGGGTTCGATACTGTTTATGCAGGCAACTATTTCGTACATACACCGGGATACCAAAGGGTACAGCTGGTCGGGATCCAGAAGCAATCTGATGAATTTGCTGAGATTTCCGACCTGTTGATCGGTGGAGTCTCCACAACTGGAAGGGTCCGGTTTGTCCGTGACGATTTCTACTGGGGCAAACGCGGGCCATCGGTGCATCTCAGCTATCTGCTTCCGGAAGATGCCGGGCAGGTAAAGTGGTTCTTTAACGAGGTCACAGTCCCTGAAGGGGAGGATGTGCTGGGTTCCTATTTCATGGCCTGTGGATTTTCCCATGGCTATTTCGGAATCCAGGTGAATTCGGACACTGAGCGCCGGGTTCTTTTTTCGGTATGGAGCCCTTTTCGCACCGACAACCCGGATGAGATCCCTGAGGATAAAAGGGTAGTGATGGCTCAGAAGGGCCCGCAGGTGTACACTGGCGAATTTGGGAATGAAGGGTCCGGGGGACAAAGCTATCTGAAGTACAACTGGAAGGCGGGGATGACCTACGGATTCCTGTTAAGCGCAGAGCCGCAAAGCAATGGCCATACCGCATTTACAGCCTGGTTCCATGCGCCTGAGACGGGAGAGTGGCAACTGATTGCCAAATTTATCAGGCCCGATTTGGATCCTTCGCTGACCCGTCTTTACTCCTTTGTTGAGAATTTCTATACCGAAACCGGTGTGCTTCCCAGGAGAGCCTTCTTCTCCAACCAGTGGGTATGCGATGCCGGCGGACACTGGAGTGAGCTGACCAGTGCCAGATTTACTGCCGATGCCACCGCAAGGAAGGGTGCACGACTTGACTATTCAGGGGGAGCTGCCGGCGACCGTTTTTTCCTGGCTAACTGCGGCTTCACCAACCATCACACATCCATTGATAAAGTATTCATAAGGGAACCCACAGGGCAGCCACCGGAAATCGTTTTCTCGGCACTGCCTGTGAAATGATCAATTATTTTTTCAGAAACGAGTATATTTAACACATGAAAGCACTATTAATAATGATACGGACCTCGATAATGATTCTGGTTGCAGTGTTGATCAGCTGCAATCATAATGACGACAGGCCACAAACAGATAGTACAGCCGGGATTTCCGGGCCCCTTGAGATCTTTGAGACCCCTGAACGTCCTGCAGGGCAGGAGGATGTGATTGAGCTGAGGTGTGAACCACTGGATACGGTCCGCATGGCCATCATCGGACTGGGCATGAGGGGAGCCGGTGCAGTCCATCGCTATACCTATATGGAAGGAGTTGAGATTAAAGCATTGTGCGACCTGGAGCCCTATAATACGGAGCGGGCTCAGCAGATCCTTATGGAAAAGGGCTTGCCAAAGGCCGATCTCTACAACGGGGCTGAGGACTACAAGACGATCTGCGAAAGGGAGGACATCGATCTGGTCTATATCTGCACCAACTGGACCACCCATACGCCCATTGCAGTGTGTGCTATGGAGCATGGCAAACATGCAGCTGTGGAGGTTCCTGCCGCACAGACCATAGAGGAGTGCTGGCAGCTGGTCAATACCTCTGAAAGGACCAGGAGGCACTGCATGCAGTTGGAGAACTGCAATTACGATTTCTTTGAGATGGCCACCCTGAACATGGCACAGCAGGGACTGTTCGGGGAGATTGTCCACGGCGAGGGTGCTTATATCCACGACCTGCGGCACCTCAACTTTGCACAGTATGAGTCGGGGGCCAATGCATATCACGATATGTGGCGCATCAATCATCTGGAGAGTCGTGATGGCAACCTCTACCCGACCCACGGACTGGGTCCCGTTTGTCACATCATGAACATACACAGGGGCGACAGGATGACCCACCTGGTATCCATGTCCAGCAAGCAGGCCGGGATGACCGCCTATGCCCGGGAAAAATACGGGGAGGATTCAGAACAGGCGCAACGTATCTACAGGAAAGGGGACATGAATACATCGCTGGTGCGTACCGAAAACGGTAAGACCATCATGATCCAGCACGATGTGACCAGTCCCAGGCCCTACAGCCGGATCCATATGGTGAGTGGCACAAAGGGTTTTGCACAGAAGTGGCCCGTACGTGGACTGGCGTTCGATCCGGATGCCCACCATTTCCTGCCGGAAGAGGAGATGGAGCAGATGCTGAAGGAGTATGAGCATCCCATCGTAACCGAAGTGGGGGAGAGGGCACGGGAGGTGGGGGGCCACGGCGGCATGGACTTTATCATGGACTACCGCCTGATCTACTGCCTGCGCAACGGGCTGCCCCTGGACCAGGATGTGTATGATGCGGCCGAATGGTCGGCCATCTCAGAACTGTCAGTGAAGTCGGTGGAGTTGGGCAGCATGCCCATTGCGGTACCCGATTTTACACGTGGCGCCTACAAAAAGGTGGACAGGGTGACCTACTACACCAACCCACCGGTATCTGAGTGAACCTGGTCGGGTTTTTAAAATGTCCCGCTGTTCCACCCCACCAGGTGGCGTTCAGCGTTTGAAAATTCGATGTATATCCTGTTTGGTTGGATCTCCAGCTTCTGCTCCAGGAAGCCGCAAATTTCGGAAGAGATCGCAGCTGTTTGCTCTTCCGGCAGACCAATGCTTTTCAGCTCGGCATAGGCTGCCGGGGCGCTTTCTGCTGCAAACATCAAATCAGCCGCCGGTTCAACAATCACCATGAAATATTTCGAGGGCTTATTGAGCACCCTGCTCAACAGCTCTGTGACCTCCGACATGAATTCTTTCCGGTCTGCAATGTCTGTGCTGGTTTGTAGTTTGAATATGGGCATCTTTACGGTTTTATGTTAAAGATAATCATAATTTGCCATGGAGACCGTTGCCTCTCTTCCGGTTATGGACCCCTTCTGTAATTATCATCCCTGAAGAAGAGCTGACCCTTGGTAAGCCAGGTGATCCCGAATGAAAGCAGTACGATGGATTCCAGCCAGAAAACCGGGTTGAGCTGTTTCAGACCGGGGTAAAGATTCCCCAGGAACCACATGTAGGCAAGGATCAGGAGCAGTGATGTTGTCATGATGCCTCCGCAGATGTAGTAGACCATGTTCCGTCTCTTCTTCTGGCGCCCCATGAACATCTTTTCACCTGTCACCATGTCCATATGCGTCTTGGGAAAAAGAATCAGCGAGTAGACGATCAGGACGATGAAATACAATAGTGCACTCAGGTTGTGCAGCTTGCCCACCAGGGGATTCTGCGCTGGTACAGGTACCAGGCAAGGCTTGCCGGCAGTGCTGATGGTGCAGGGCAGAAAGGCTACCGCCAGGACGACAATACAGCCCAGGTATCCGGCAAGGTTATCCCTCCAGTCGTGCCCCCTGTAGGCGAACAGGAAGAGGGCAACTGCGCAGTTGAACCCAACGAAGATGTTTCTCATGTTGGTGTAATAGTAGGTGCTGATGGACGACTGGACCTCTTTGCAACCTCCGAACAGGAATGACCCGGCCAGGAGGATCAGTGGAAGGGAGATCCCCAGGATCCCGATGGCCCGTCGCATCGTATAATAGGAGATGATCTCGGGTGGTTTGTCCATATGCTGCTGATCAGTAACCAAATCACCCATTAAGTTACAAGATTTACTGAATATCCACCCTCATTGTTCCAATTGTTCTCTAATATTCGAACAAGATCAGTGCTCATACCTGGTTTTTTCGTAACTTATTGCTGGATTGGTCCATAAAACTATAAACACCCCGGTATGATCTCACAAAACAGCAATAAGAGATTGATGCTCTCCGTATGGTTAGCGCTGACAGTAATGGCCTTCTCTGCCCCCCACCTGTATGCTCAGGAGGGTGAGGACAATACCCTATCTCCCTATTTCGTGGTGGCCTGCAAAGATACGGTCTCCGACCGCTTGCCCCTTAAGCAGACCTCTGCTGAAGTGAGGATCAGCGGTGTCATCGCTGATGTGACGGTCAGGCAGCGATACTGCAATGAAGGGCCCAATGTGCTGGAGGCGATCTACGTGTTCCCTGCCTCCTCCCGCGCGGCTGTGTACGGGATGAATATGATCATCGGGAACAGGATCCTCTATGCTAAGATCATGGAGAAGGCGGATGCCAGGGAGTTGTATGAAGAGGCCAAAGAGGAGGGAAAGACCACCACCTTGCTTGAGCAGGAGAGACCCAACGTCTTCAGGATGAATGTGGGCAATATCCTGCCCGGAGACACCATTGATATTGAGATGAAGTATACCGAACTGCTGGTGCCGGTGGAGGGGCAGTATGAGTTTGTCTATCCAACCGTAGTGGGTCCGAGGTATGTCTCGCCTTCAGAGGACAGTGCCAGTTCCGCCTTTGCCGGGGTCCCCTATACACATGAAGGCGAAGCACCCCTGTATGATTTCTCGATAAACGTGGAGATCAACGCCGGCATTTCGCTGAAGGAGATGCGTTGTCCCTCCCATGACTCGGTCCGGGTGGATCTGTCCGGCGACCATGCCACCTGCGAGCTGCTCAGCAAAAGGGAGGGGGAGCGGGATTTCATTCTGCAGTACAGGTTGTCGGGCGATGGCCTGGAATCGGGACTGTTGCTCTTCGAGGGCGAGGAGGAAAACTTTTTCCTTGCCATGATTCAGCCACCTGCCATACCGGTCGATGCGGACATTCCGCCCCGTGAGTATGTTTTTATCATGGATGTGTCGGGTTCCATGAGTGGATTTCCCATCGAGATATCCAAAACATTGCTGAGCGACCTGGTGAGTCATATCAGGGAGACAGACCGGTTTAATGTGCTGTTTTTTGCGGGGGGGTCACAGCTCCTCGCCATGGCCTCACTGCCGGCAACCTATGAAAACAGGCAGCTGGCCATTGAGATGATCGATAGCCGGCAGGGAGGTGGAGGCACCCAGCTGCTTAGTGCACTTAACAGGGCGCTGGACCTGGAGGGCACAGAAGGGTTTTCCAGGAGTTTTGTGATCGCCACCGATGGATATGTCACAGTGGAAAGGCAGTCGTTCGACCTGATCAGGAACAGGTTGGGAGAGGCCAACTTCTTTCCTTTCGGGATAGGCTCCTCGGTAAACCGTTTCATCATCGAGGGGATGGCCCATGTGGGAATGACCGAACCACTGATCGTAACGAAGTCTGAAGAGGCTGCCGGAATGGCAGACAAATTCAGGCAGTATATCCAGTACCCGGTGCTGACCAACATCACCACCGAGTTCAACGGCTTTGAGGTGTATGACGTTGAACCCCTTACCGTCCCGGATGTGATGGCACAACGACCGGTGATCATCTTCGGGAAATGGAGAGGTGATCCCGCCGGGGAGATCAACCTCTCAGGCACCACAGGAGATATGCTATACGAGGAATCGCTGAACGTGGCCCACTTCACACCCATGGCTGAGAACAGCGCATTGCGCTACCTGTGGGCCAGGAAGCGGATCCAGCTGCTGAGTGACTATGCCAGGCTTAACTCTTACGGTGAGGTGGACAGCGCTCTTATTGAGGAGGTGACCACCCTGGGGCTCGAGTACAACCTGCTCACCGAGTATACATCATTTATAGCTGTTGATTCACTGATCAGGAACGAGGGAGACAGCATCACCACTGTGGTACAACCCCTGCCCATGCCCCTGGGTGTCCCTGATGAAGCGATAGGGGATGGAGGATACAGAAATAATCCTGTCTCTTATGCGCAATACGGCGTTGTTGATCAGACGCTTATCATGGAGTGTTACCCAAATCCGTTCAGCGGGGCAGTTACATTTGCAATGAAGCTCCGCAAGGATGATCTTGCGGCAGGTGTCAGCCTGGAGGTTATGGATGTGATGGGTAAAACCATCTGCGTGCACAGGCTTTCCGGCCTCTCTGAGGGATTGAATGAGGTAACCCTGGATCTTCCCGGGCTGATACCCGGCATGGCGCATGGGTTCTACTTTGCCAGGATCTCATCGGGCGACAGGCAGTCCGCATTTGTGAAGATCGTATACCAGGGCGGGGGTTGATAACCCCGGTTGGTATTCTTCAATTTGTTATTGACGAGAATGGAGGTCTAACAGGATTAAACGTTGTTCGTAGTGTTGACCCGGATCTGGACGCTGAAGCCAAACGGGTGGTGCAGTCTGCTCCCTTGAAATGGAGTGCAGGTATGCTGGATGACAGAAAGGTTAAGGTTATGTTTACCATGCCTATAAACTTTGTTCTGCGATAGCACGCACCTGTGTATATAGAGCAAACTTGAAGTATAAATTAATCCTTTCGTAGAAAAAGCAAATAGCTATTCATGAAGAGATTATATTTGCTTCCAATGAAAAAATCAAGATTGATCTTTGCCCTGGTGCCAAAATACTACTGGATTGCACTTATCGTCGGATTGTTGTTTAGGTTGCTAGGAGGGGACTACTGGGTATTGTCCAATATCATCATCACCTTTCTTGTGTTACTGCTCTTTGTTAAGGTGGGCATCCTGATTCATGAGATGGGGCATCTCTTTCTTGCATGGATTGTGGGTGGTAAGCCACGGAGGCTTGTTCTTGGAACCGGGCATGAGGTTACAAGATTTGATTTTCGCAATATCAAGGTTGTTATCAATTCCCCATTGCGTGGTGGATTTGCATTTGCAACATTTGAAGATCGAAGTTTTTTAGGTTTAAGATCCCTGCTCTATGTTTCGGGAGGATTTCTATTCAATCTACTGTCGGCCTGCGTAGTCTTCTATTTTCATGGATTCTACTTTGATTCTTTGTCAGGGGAATATGGAATTGACTTTGGGACCGCATTCATCTTCTCAAATGCAGTGCTTGCTATCCTGACCCTGATACCTCACCGGTTAAATTATATGGGTATCAGAATTGCCAATGACGGATTAAATATGCTGAAATTGCCATTCAGAAAAGGGGAATTTATCACAGAACAGGCTCATGCAAATGATTTGTTGGATGCATATGACTTTTTTGAATTAAAGGAGTATGATAAAGCAATAGGGATTTATGAGGGTTATTTAAAAACCAACCCGATACAGGTGCTGGTTTATATTAACCTGAGCGTCATGTACATGAAAAAAGGGGATTTCCTGAAATCGCTAGAGTTGCTGACAGCTATTGAAGGCAGCCTTGAAGAGAAGCAAAACAGAGGGTACAGGGCGCTCTTTAACAATAACATGGCCTGGATCTGTTTGCTACAGAGTCACATGGATAGGGCTGATGAATACTCGAGAAAAGCCCTGGACTTGGCGCCAAAAGAGAAGAATATCCAGGGAACACGTGGTTCGGTGCTTGTTGAGATGGGAGAAATCGATCTTGGCGTAAATCTGTTAAGCAGCCTGGTCGATTTTAGATTCGCCAATAGTCAGACGTTGACTGCTGGTATGTTTCTGACGCTTGCTTTTCATTTGAAGAACCAGGAAAAAGAGAAGCAAAAGCATCTTGATTTTATAGAAAGGAATGCCCACCTGCTTGATGTGGATGAGGTGAAGATCTGGAATGGGATCAAGCAAAAAATTTTGCCAGTAATTAAATGATTTCAATTCCATTAACTAAAAAAATGGAATAATCGATACAATGACCAACGTTTCCGGTTTTTCCGATTGAAGGAATCGTTATTTGCAATAGAAAACATAAGCGGATCGTTATTTAATTGAAACATTTTATAGTGCACGGCCTATAGTGCACGGCCGGTCATATTTCGACCATAATGAAAAAGCTGAGGTTAAGATATATACTGTTGGTTACTGTTGCGGCTCTTTTAATCGTGCCTTCTTCATCGCAGGTTTTTTACAGGAACAGCGGACAGAGTAAAAGTGTGGGAACTGTAGCCAACGGAGGATTGGTGAACGGCTTTAAGGTCCCATATAAAGGTGAGAATTACAAATTCTTCAGTCTATTTGATTATTATGTGCTGGGCAGATGTTATCTCCATTCTGATATCCACGGGATTATCCTGAAAACCTATGAGATTCTTGAAGATGAGTATCCGGGATACAGATTCAGGCTTATGGAGTGTTCAAAAAGAAAAGGTGGCAGGAGCTTCCCTCATCGCACACATCAGAACGGGACAAGCATTGATTTTATGACCCCATTGAGAAGGGGAGGGGAAACAACTACCCGCTATAATAGAGTTGGGTTGTGGAGATACCTTATTGATTTCGATGAAGAGGGTCGCCATGGAAGAAACCCGGAGATCAGCATTGATTTCGATCTGGCTGCCCTGCACATTCTTACGCTCGAAAAGGTAGCCAGGGAAAATGGTTACAGGATCAGGAAAGTTATTTTTGAGACAAATCTCAAAGACGAGATCTATAATTCCAGGTATGGATCCGAATTGTTGGATTCGAACATCTATTTTGTAAGATCACTACCCGAAAATATCAATAAGTTACATGATGACCATTATCATGTCGACTTTGTAAAACTCTGAAATAAAGTAGGGTCCGGAGTGGTCAGATTGTTAGCTTTTCCCAGTCACCACGAGCACAGCAAATCTGTTTTTCTGACGAGTTACTGTTCATGTTTTACCCGATTACAATCACCTGGTGGCACACCACTCCCTGGCTGACCCCATTGACCTCAGTTGCAGTTTTCATTGATTTGTAGTATGTTTAATGTGAGATTTTTACACTGCAGCCCTGTGATTAGACACCCCAGCTCCCCCACATTCAGGCTATCCTCTTTTCTGTTTTTGCTTTTCTTGATTCCGGTCCTGTCTTGTACCTCATTGTATGCACAGGAATACGAGGCCGAGGTATTAAGCAGTGATACGAAAAAATATTTCGTTGGAAAGAACCTTGTTAGTGAGAACAGGATAAGTATAAGAATCAACAAAAGGGAGGGTGATCTCTATTCAACCATTGCCATACCCTACAATTCCATGCTGCAG
The DNA here is from genome assembly GCA_039714775.1 of Bacteroidota bacterium. GTDB lineage: Bacteria > Bacteroidota > Bacteroidia > Bacteroidales. Next base: position 9,755 of record JBDLIQ010000028.1, on the reverse strand, counting down.
GTATCGGCTATTAAGGGGGAGGTGCGCAACAGCACGGGCGAGGTGGTCAGAAAGCTGAAAGACAAGAATATATCGTCCGTCAATGCATTTTCTGCCGAGACCTTCTATAACGACCAGATGATTTACGGTTTCAACCTGAAGCATGATGAGTTCCCCTATACCATCACCTATTCCTATACCTCCAGACAGGAGAGTTATATGAATATAGGCGAGTGGACACCGGTGGTGTTCCAGGACATTCCCACCCACAGGGCCACACTACATCTCTCCATACCTCATGGAATGAAGGTCGCTTTCAGGACCAGGAACATCGATCCTGTGGTGGTTAAGGAGTCGGCTGCCGGAAAAGAATACACGTGGATGGGGAGTTACCTGGAGTTGCTGCATGGGGAGGTCCTCTCTCCGCCTTTGCAAGACCTGGCTCCACTGGTATCTGTCATTCCGGAAGAGTTCAAATATGATATCAGGGGTTCTTCCAAAAGCTGGACTGAATTTGGGGACTGGATTTATAGGCTGAACGACGGACTGCAATCGCTCAATCCCGACACAAAGGAGGAGATCCTGCGAAGCATTGAAGGGATGCGTGATACCACAAAGATTATTGAAACGCTTTATCACTGGATGCAGGATGAAACAAGGTATGTCTTCATCTCCGTCGAGACGGGTGGAATGAAGCCCTACAGTGCCGGGTATGTATCAACCAATAAGTTTGGTGACTGCAAGGCACTGACCAACTATTTCCGCTCTGTATTGAAGGTAGCACACATAGAATCCAATTATGCTCTGGTCAATGCCGGACCCACCATAAGCAGGATCGACATGGAGTACCCGTCCCAGCAGTTTAACCATGCCATATTGATGGTGCCCAGGGGCAATGACACCCTCTGGCTGGATTGTACCAGTGATGGGGCCTTTAACTTTGCGGGAGGGTTTATTCAGAACAGGAACGCCCTGGTCATCAGGGAGGAGGGCGGCTATTTCCGGAAAGTCCCCATGCTTTCGGCAGAGGATGTGAAGAGTACAAGAAAAATGGTTTTCAGCCAGGTGGGCGATACGGTATTCGCAGATGTCTCATGTAAATACAGGGGGGAACTCTACGAACTGTTCTTACAGATGAGCCAGACAGCCAGGGAGACATCGCTTCGGCAGATATTCAGGAATTTCGTTGTGGAGTCCATGTTCGAGTTACAGGACTACAACCTGGAGACCTTTCACAGAGATTCGGCCTATATTAATTTCAGCTACACTGCCCGGTCCATAGACTATTATAACATCAATGAAGATGAGATCTATATTCAGCTCTTCCCACTCCATATGCCGGTGTTCCCGCCACCCGAGGAGAGAGAGCTTCCGGTGCAGATAGATCATCCAATAGCTCAGACCGATACAATGATCTATCTCCTTTCAACCGGCCAGACACTGAGTTTTATACCGGAGCAAAGGGTGATTTCCAGCGAATATGGTGAATACCGCCTGCAAAGTTCACTGGATCAAAACGCGGTAACCATTACAAAGTCCCTGCTTCTGAATGAGGGTTACTACTCCCCGGAGGCATATGATGATTTCTATGCTTTTATTGAGGAAGTTCTGCAATCGGAAGTTCTCCAAATGCTCATCCTGTCCAAAACGGTTGAACCATGAGGAGGTGCTTGCTGCATATATTTGTTATTCTTCTTCTGCCGGACTTAGTAGAAGCCCAGGAATTTTCTCTCGAATACGGAGAGATTTCGGAGGCAGAGTATGAGCTGGAGCGTTATCACCTGGACGAAAACGCTGAAGCAATCATTTTCTATGATATTGGTGAATCGGAGGTTATCGCTTATTTTGGAAGTCTTGTTACTCTGTTTACCAGAACGACACGAATTAAGATCATGAACAGTGCAGGACTCAGTTATGCTGAAGTGAATATTCCACTGGGGCAGCAACCGGGTATTACACAGATGCTGGTTGATATCGAGGGAAGAACCTACAACATGGTGGATGGAGAGGAGGTGGTCGACACGTTGGATATTGAACAATGCTATCCGGAACGGGTAAGCAAAGAGATGATGATCTTAAAGGTTCCTCTACCGGGTGTGAAGGTGGGTTCAATTATTGAGTACAAGTACAGCTATATTACACCCTACTTGTTCAACCTGCCCGGGTGGTATTATCAGAACCTGGTACCCACCGTATACAGTTCCTATAGCATCAACTCCAATCCAAACCTGGAGTACAAATACCTCCTGAAGGGGTACCGGGATTTTGACACAGTAAGTACCGCCTATAGCGAGGAACTCCGGTACATGTATAACAAGCCTTACTTTCCGTTTGTATCGACCTATGTGATGAAAGATATTCCGGCTTTTATCGAGGAGGAATACATTTCATCATCCAATGATTACATTATCAGACAGAGCCTGCAATTGTCGAAGGTTATTCTTCCCAGCGGGAAGGAAAAGGATATACAGGCCTCATGGGAAGAGCTTGTCAGCACCATGCTCGTGAGGAAGGATTTCGGGAAGTTCATCAAAGAGAGCAGGCGAAAATTCCGGGTAATAAGCAAAGTCAACCAATTTGATCATACCGGCGATGAAGCACTCTTCAATTCATTAACCAATTATGTGAAAAAGGGGTTCACCTGGGATTATGTGGATGCGCTGAGTACTCAACAGAAAGCCGGGGATTTTTTCAAGAAGAAGACCGGTAATTCATGCGAGGTAAACCTCTTCCTGGTGGGGCTGTTGCAGGCCGCAGGTGTTGAGGCCGTTCCGGTAATGATAAGCACCCGCGAGAATGGGCTGGTGGTAGACACCCACCCCTTCAGTCATCAGTTCAATCATGTGATTGCCGCCGTAAAAGTAAACGGGGAGTGGGTTCTGACAGATGCTACAGATCCCATGTGTCCCAACTTCAGCCTGCCCCCGCGATGTATCAACGACAAAGGCCTGATGGTCCGGGAGGGAGAAGCTGAATGGGTGGATCTGCAGAAGATGAAACCTTCCAGAACAGACTGTCGGATCAATATTGACCTTTCGGGAAGTGAGTATCATGCTGAAATAGAGACACGGGCCTATCATTATAACGGATATAATAACCGGATCATGATCGGGAATGATACAAACGCTGTCAGGGTAAATCTCCGGGACAGATATCTCCTTGCAAAGGATGTTTCAGTTTCCATAAGGAACCAGGACTCTCTTACTGAGCCATACATATTAAACTATGATTTCAAATGTAAAACACGTGTTGTTGGTGACCGCATATTTATCCATCCTTTCCTTGCAGAAGCCATGGATGAGAATCCACTGAAGCAACAGGAGCGTGGCTACCCGGTAGATATGGGTTATATCTACAAGCAAAACTGCCGCTCAAATATTACCATTCCCGACCATTATTCCATCGATCATTTGCCACAACCCCTGAGAATTGAAACGCCTTCTTATGACTTTGATTATAGTGCCTTTGATAACGGGGGCCTTATTGTAGTGGCAATGTATGTGAACCTGAAAAAATCGATTTTCTCTGTTGAAGAGTACACCCTGTTCAAGGAGTTTCTCAGCGCTTGTGTTCAGAAGACCAGGGAATATATCATCCTGAAGCCAGACGCTGAATCCATTTCGGACCCTTAAAACGCTACATTCACTCCCTGAACGAAGGTTCGGGTACGGGTGTACATAATGCCGGTTCTGATCTTCTCTGTCAGTGACCATAGCATAGACATGCCGGGTTTCATTTTTTGATAAAAGCTGCACCAGGGCGGGGGTTGATAACCCCGGTTGGTATTCTTTTCCATGATTAAAACCTATCTTGGAGCTTTGTTTTTAATCCCAGCATCCGGATAAAGCCGCCCCAATGAACACAAGAACACTCCTGGCAACTATTATTCTTCTGAATATCAAGTTCCTCTATGGTCAGGTTGATGAAACACGGAATTTCATCTACCTCTATTCAGACTCCGTTGTTTACGGGGAAATAATTGAATTTAAAACACCCTTCCTTGGTGCATCGCATATCCTGGTAGACTCAAGGAAATATTCGACAGAACTAATTAAGTTCTATCGAAATGAGACGGGTTTTTATGCAAACACAAAAGAGGTGTATATCTCTTTAACACCCTATTTCACTCAAAGGATCCGATCAGGAAGGCTCAACCTGTTTGAAAGTGATATTGTTAAATATACCTCTGGACACTTTAGTTCATCAACCGGACATTATACTCCGGGCAGTTCTACCCGCAAGATCAAGAATTACTACAACAAGGGATATAGTAATCTTAAGAAGGCCAATTACAAAAATCTAAGCCTGGATCTGACTGACAATCCTAAAAGTATGCTTTACCTTAAGAAATACAAATCTGCCACTACCGGCCAAACCGTACTGTATTTAGTTGGTGGTGCCATTGCTGCGGGGGGACTTGCAACGCTAATCATTAAAACCAATGATGCGGACTTTGGAAGTGAATCCGGACCCAATATTACCTCCAATTTTGTGGTAACGGGGATAGGTGCAGGTATGGTCGGGGTTGGTTATTATATATCCCTGAACAAACCAAAGCATCTGAGGAATGCGATAACCGTATATAATTCTAACCGGTAAGATTGTTAGCTTTTTCCAGTCACCACGAGCACAGCAAATCTGTTTATTGAGGCAATTCTTTTGTTATCTTTGTTGGAAATTTTTGACATGACCCCGCAATTTGTTTTTCGAGCACTATTTCTAGCCCTCGCTGCGCTATCCCTCTCCTTTGAAAATCTCTGCGCCCAGAATCAGGAAAACCGGTATGATGCCACCATCATCACATTGCAGGGTGATACAATTGAGGGTGCTGTGAGACCGTTTATTTCGAGCACTTCAAGTTTTCATACACTGGTATACTGGGATCAGGAAGGAGTAAAGCATAAAGTGAAACCGGAGAGTCTTCAGGGATTTGAGTCCCAGGGGAAAGTTTTTGAGTCTGTGAAACTGAATGATTCATCCTGCCCCACCTGCTATAAGCAGGTACTCCTGTGCAGGTTGATTGACGGACCCATGATCCTGTACCGGTACTATACCCATGCAAGCAGGCCACACCTGATTCATGGGGTGAAAACCAAGTGCATACAGTTTTTCTATATCAGGAAGGCAGGGGATGATATGGCGATCAGAGCTTATAAAAAGAACTGCGAAAATTCTCCTCTTCAGATACTTGCCCAGCCCAACAATAACCTTCAGTTCGTGGAGTATTTCTCCGATGTGCGGAGTATCTACGTGGGACTTAAAAGCAAAGAACTGGGCAGGAGTGATATCATGAAACTGGTGTCTAAGTATAACAAAGCCATCCTGGAAAGACCATCTTAAGTCGGTCAGGGAGGTACAATGACTGGGCGGCAGCTAGTGCATCTACCAACCCTTTGCCCTGAATGCGGCCTGAATTTCCCGGGTGACCGGCCCGGGGAGGCCTTTGCCGATCTTTTTTCCCTCCACCGATACAACCGGGGTAATATCCCTTGAAGAGCTGGAGAGGAACATCTCATCGAAATCATAGAGCCTGACTGCCTCGATATCCCGCACATTGATCTGATCAAACAGCATGAGCACCTGTTTCCTGGTGATCCCTTTCAGGATGTTACTGGCGGGCGTGCAGACACGCTCCCCCTTTACGAAGAAGAGGTTGGCCCTGGATGCTTCTGAGATCATGTCGGTATGGTACATGACATCCACTGCACCATATTCCCTCAGTTTTTGCTCCAGCCTCAGCTTGTTGAAATAATTGAGCGTCTTGATCTCCGGATTGGGCCGGACATACCTGTCGCGGACCAGGTTCACACCGTTTTCATATGAGGCTTCAGGAGGCCTTTTCCAGTGGACGTTGAGGATGATAAAGTTTGCCGGTCCGGTCACCGATTCCAGGTTGTCTGAGTATCCTCCGGTGACAATTACCTTGAAGGCACCGTTATCCAGGCCGTTCTTATCCAGCAGGTCGTAAATAACGGATCTGAACTGTTCCCTGTCAAGATCCACCTTCAGCCCTGATAACGAGAGCGAATTAAACAGTCTCTCTGTATAATCGGCCAGCCAGGGGATGGAGCCGCTCCTGCTGCGAAAGAAGTCAAACACCCCGAAGCCCCGCTGAAACAGAAGGTCGGATACATGGAGCTGAACATCCTTATACCGGACCAGCTCCCCGTTCACATAACAATAATTTGATCCATTCATAAGGATTCAAATTTACACTTTAAAAACAACCTGTTACGATAAGGGCCTGAATACAAGATAATCTTCCGGAAATGCGCCTTAAGACAAACCTTTTAGGATCAATACCGTATAAAGGACAATATTTCATTAATCCTGATAATTATCCAGCTATGAACCACAAGGAGCGTCTTGCAATATGCAGTAGCTGTATCCACCGCAAACTCAATCTCGATTATGGATATGTGTGTCAGCTGACCGGCAAGCTGCCGGACTTTAAGTTGAAATGTAAGCACCTGGAACGGGATGAAACGGTAACTGATACCATTAAGATCCGTACAAAGGAGCGGCCTGTAGTGCCTCTCTTTGACCCGGCTCCCAAATCGGTGGGAGCGGAGAAGGGGAAGGGGAAGGGGCCGGCGAAGAGGAGGCCCACAAAGGAGGCCCTGAAGAAGCTGCACAGGTACCAGTCTTTCCTCTACGCACTGACAGGCGGTGTGCTGGTCACCGTGGCCAGTGCAGTGGCATGGACCGTGGCTACAGCGACAACCGGCTACCAGGGGGCCTATATGGCTGTGGGAGTAGGATTGCTGGTGGGGCTCGCCGTTCGTTTTTTCGGAGCCGGGATCTACAGGGTATTCGGCATCCTTGCCGTGCTGTTTACCCTGGCTGGTTCCCTCCTGGGTTACTACTTAAGCCGGACCGGTTTCCTGGCCGATGTACAGTCGGCCGAATATATGAAAGTGCTTGATTACCTGCACCCTGATTTGATGTTCAATGCCGTGCTGGAGGCCTTTGTTCCCCTGGATCTGTTATATTATGGTCTGGCCATCCTGTTGGGTTACCTGCTGGCCATCAGAAGGGTCAGTTCCGGGAAGCTGGCAAAACTGGCGAAAGGTGGCTATAAAGGTGCCCCGGCCCTCTACTGGCTCAGGCTGCCCCTGATCCTTGCGGGTATTCTGCTAACAGCCTACTACGGCTACACGATGTCTACCCAGGGCACCAGCGGATGGAGCACACGCTGTTATCCATCGGGAGAGAAGATGTCGGAGGGAGAGATGCAGAGGGGCGTTGAGACCGGGAAGTGGACCAGATGGCATGAAAACGGGAACATGAAAAGCATCGGTAACTACACTGAAGGGCAGCGGGACAGTATCTGGCAGTGGTTTGACGAGTCTGGTATATTGACAGGGAAGGGCACCTACATTAATGGCGTGGAGAACGGGACATGGATGCACTACCACCTTGACGGGGTTGTCTCCGATTCCGGGGCCTACCTGGACGGGATGCAGAACGGACTATGGAAATACTGGTACGAGAATGGCCGTCTTAAGTCTGTCGTCACTTTCAAAGCCGGCAAAAGAGATGGGGAGAGGACCCTGTGGAGCGACTCGGGCAAAGTGGTTAAGGTGGAGAATTTCGAGAATGGTAAGAGGGTGGATTAACCTACCACATATCATTGAGCAGCCTTCAGGCAGAAGAGGAAGCTGGTTAAATAGTGAATCTCTTTCAGCGATCACGAGTTAAAAGTTGTTTGCAAAAAAATGTAACCTTTTAACATCGGATTGAGTATATACAATCAAATTTAGCTATGGAAGACAATGGAACCCCAGTGGTCTCCAAATTATTAACTCAATCTGTTTAAATGATGAAACACACCAAAAATTCTTTCCTGAAGTTTTCTGCGATTTTCCTTTCACTCTTTTTACTTGTAGCCTGTGATGATAAAGATGAGCTGGGCAGCACAGCTCCCGGACCGGTTACAGAATTGACAGCCATCACCTCTGCCGGCAGTGTTGATCTCTCCTGGATTGAGCCGGGCGATGAAGACCTGGCCCGAATCGAGATATCCTATACCCCTGATCCTGAACAGATGATCTATTCACAGACCGCCGGACTCAATGGAATGACCCTGTCGGGACTTACAAACGGGACGGAGTATGAATTCTCGGTACTTGCAGTGGATGAAGATGGTAATAAGTCGGATACTGCCAAGGTAATCGCATTCCCCAATAACCCCCTGGTTGTTGAGTCTCCGGATCAAAATGATTATCAAACGTGGGGAGGCGACACATACTCTACTGATGGATCGGGACACCTGGTCATTACTGTAACATTTAACAGACCAGTAGATCCGGCCACCGTAATACCCGGTCAGACCATCTATTTCCAGGGTGACGCTATCTCAACGGGGACAGTTGCGTTCTCCAGGGGGAACAAGATCATGACTTACACAACTGCTGAGCTTGCAGGTGACATTGGAGACTGGTCCGGTAGCAACCTATATTTCGATTTTGTTCTGGTTGGGGAAGACTCCGGTAACGGTGTGATCACCGATGCCAACGGCATGACACTGGACGGAGACGAAAACGGAGCCCCGGGCGGAAACTACATATTGACAGACCTCTATATTATCGGGTAGCTGCTTCTCTTCGAACCGGATATCCTGATACTCTTAATAAACCCCGGATGCACCTGCTGCATCCGGGGTTTTTTAAAAATAGCCTCAACAGCATTGCAGTTGGATAGTTGATTTTACCCCATCGGTTTTGCTATATTTACAAACTAAAATTGTTCGATTATGAAGACTTCCCTGAACAGAAGAGCATTTTTGAGAAGGTCAGCAGCAAGCGCCATGGGTGTAATGGCAATTGGTCCGGCGGGTCTTTCATCATGTAGTGGTGTGAATAGGAGAAGGGCTGGTGCAGGACTGCAGCTCTATACCATTCGCGATGCCATGAAAGCCGATCTGCAGGGTTCACTGATGAAGGTGTCAGAGATGGGCTATGCGTACGTTGAACTTGCTGATTATTCGGATGGCAAATTTTACGGATTCGCTCCTGTCGAATTTAAAAAAATGGTAAATGACCTGGGCATGGAGGTAATCAGCAGCCATACCATGGTGGAGGCAGCAGGTGTTACACTGGAGAATGCAAAGATCATGGCAGATGCCCATGCTGAGCTTGGTGTTGCCTATTGTATTCAGCCCTGGATAAATGAGGCCGACCGCAATATCGAATCATACAAAAAGATGATCGGAGAGTGGAACCAGGTGGGCAGTGTCATGAAAGATGCAGGCATTCAGTTTGGTTACCACAACCACAATTTTGAATTTTTGCCTGTAGACGGAGTGGTTCCCTATTACGACATCTTTATGGCGGAGATGGATGCAGATCTGATCACCATGGAGCTTGATCTTTACTGGACCACCAAAGCCGGCCAGGATCCGGTGGAGATGTTTAACAAATACCCGGGCCGGTTCCAGCTCCTCCATTTGAAGGATATGCTGACCGATAACGCGCCGTTCTATGATGTGATTAAGGATGATATCTGTTCGGTGGGTGAGGGTGTGATTGATTTCAAAAGAATCCTGGCTGCCAAAGAGGTTGCAGGCATGAAGTATCTGTTTGTTGAAGATGACAACCAGGGCAACGGCAAACCTTTTAAAGCCATCGAAACCAGCATCCGGAATCTTACTTCCGGTATGCTGGTCTGATCATAGACGCCCTGCTCAAGCGCCTCTACGGGCAGTTTCAGTTCAAACCGGTTGACCTGCCTGTATTGAGCCGAGAAGCAACATTTGCCATCACTTCCGGTGCTTT
>JBDLIQ010000027.1:0-36818 GCA_039714775.1 Bacteroidota bacterium | reverse complement strand
AAACATTATGTACGTTTGTGAATAATTGAACTTACATACAATAACATGTTAAAAGAACTACTAAAAAACGCAGGACTTTTTGTTATTCTGATAGGGGTAATTATTCTTGGTGTGGTGGTTTTTGCCAAGGTACAGACCAACTCCCACCTGGGGCTGAGCCTCATACTGATCGTGGGAGGATTACTGGCACATATTGCGATCAGTAAATACGTGGATTAACCCTGTTATAATCCGGCAATTTGTTTCAATCCTGGCCTGTCCAGGATTTTTATTTTTCTTACTTTGAGTTCGATCAACCGGTCGTTCCTGAACTCTGACAGCAACCTGATTATTGATTCTGTGGCGGTCCCCACAAGGTTTGAGAGCTCCTCCCTGGTCAGTATGATATTGAGGATCCCTTCGGAATCAACACCAAACTCCTCATCAAGGCGAATCACTATTTCTGCAAGCCGCTCCTTTACTGTTTTCTGTGCAATATCGGTGATGTAGGCGTTGGCTTCACCCAGCTCTTTGCATGTAAGCTTTATCAGCGCAAGGGCAAAATCTCCATTGCTTCTTACCAGTTCGGTAAGAATTGTGGTGGGGATGTGACATAAGGTACATGTTTCGAGAACCTCGGCGGTGGTGCAGGCAGTTTCATTGGTGATGGCTGACCGGTATCCGATAAAATCGCCCGGTTTTGCAAAACGAATGATCTGCTCTTTACCATCCAGACCGGTTTTAAAGATTTTAGCAATCCCTTTTTGTACACAGCAAAAACCTTTCATCCGGGCCCCCTCCTGGTAGATGACAGATCCTCTATTGTAGGTTTCTGTTATCTTGTTAAGAGAGATCTTATTCATCTCATTTTCTGAAAGATGCCGAAAAATGGGGTGTCTTTGGAAGGTACACGCGTCACAGCTGTTCATTGTGGGGTCATTGATTATGTCAGTAAGCTGCCCTGAACTGGTTAAGGAAACGCACATCATTTTCAAAATAGAGGCGGAGGTCTTTAACCTCGTATTTAAGCATGGCAATGCGCTCAATGCCCATACCAAAGGCAAAACCGGTATACTTCTTTGAGTCTATGTTATTGAAATCAAGTACATTGGGATCTACCATTCCACATCCCAGGATTTCAAGCCACCCGGTATACTTGCATACATTGCACCCCTTTCCGCCGCATATCTGACAACTGATATCCATCTCGGCAGAGGGTTCTGTGAATGGAAAATAGGAGGGACGGAGCCTGATCTCGACCTTCTGTCCGAACATCTCTCTGGCAAAATAGAGCAGGGTCTGCTTCAAATCTGCAAAAGAGACATTTTCATCGATATAGAGTCCCTCCACCTGGTGAAAGATGCAGTGTGCTCTTGCCGAGATTGCCTCATTCCTGAAGACCCTTCCCGGCGAAATTGTACGTATTGGGGGCTGCTCACCCTCCATTACCCTGACCTGTACAGATGAGGTGTGGGTGCGGAGCAGCACATCGGGATCCTTTTCAATGAAAAAGGTATCCTGCATGTCCCGTGCCGGATGTTCCGGGGGGAAATTGAGTGAGGAGAAGACATGCCAGTCATCCTCTATCTCGGGACCTTCAGAAATGGTAAATCCAAGCTTTCCGAAAATTTCAATGATCTGGTTGCGGATGATGCTGATGGGGTGCCTGGCACCAAGCTGGACAGGCTCTCCCGGCAGTGTAAGGTCGATGGTTGATTCTTCAACATGGTCGTCGCTTGCCGAAGAGAGCAACGCTTCAATTCGTGCAGCAACCACCTCTTTCAGCTGGTTGACCTTTTGCCCAACCTCCCTCTTCTGCTGGTCAGGTACCTGTTTAAAATCTTTAAAGAGATCGGCAAGAATCCCCTTCTTGCCCAGGTACTTAATCCTGTACTGCTCTATCTCTTCCCTTGTTTCGGCGTTGAATTGGCGGGCCTCCTCCACCAGTTTTTCAATATTCTGAAGCATATCTTTTTGACTTAGAGCTACAAAAGTAAGAAAAGCGTATGGTTATTCTACTAGAGAAATGCGATATACCACATCTTCCAGGGGACGGTTGTTCGAATCGGTGGGAGAAGTGGCAATAAGATCAACCACCTCAAGGCCCTCAACCACCTCTCCGAATACTGTGTAGCTGCCATCCAGGTGAGGTGTTCCGCCAATGGTGGTATAGGTCTCAATCTCCCCGGGTGTAAAGGGTGCGAAGCGGTTTTGCTCCATCTTTTTGAGTATATCCGCGGTAAACACCTTTCCCTGGACAATGTAGAACTGGGAGCCGGAAGATGCTTTTTCAGGATTGATGCGGTCACCCTGCCTGGCTGCAGCCAGGGCCCCCTTTTTGTGATAAAGATTGTGGTTGAATTCGGCCGGAATGGTGTAACCCGGCCCCCCCTGACCAAGGCGTTGTCCCCTCTCTGCACCTGCCGAATGGGGGTCTCCCCCCTGAACCATAAAATCTTTGATCACCCGGTGAAAGAGCTGATCGTTATAGTAACCCTCCCGGATCAGCTTGAGCATGTTATCCCGGTGAGCGGGTGTCTCATCATAAAGCCTGATGAGCATCTCTCCGTGGATGGTTTCAATTTTAATCAATACACCCCCCTCGCCGGTTTGTCCGTGAAGACCAGATACTGAACCGGTAATGAGAAACGTTACATAAAGTAACAGGCCAATCTTGAAATACTTCTCCATATTTACTTTAATTTTAGTCAACAAAGATATAATGAATGTTTAAAAACCGGTTCATACTCCTGTTAATGGTGATTGCTCCCTGCACCGGTGCCGGCCAGTCCGTGGGGCTGGTGTTGAGCGGGGGCGGTTCCAAAGGACTTGCGCACATAGGAGTGATCAGGGCCCTGGAGGAGAACAGGATACCCATTGACTATATCGGGGGTACATCCATGGGTGCCATTATAGGGAGCCTCTATGCCATGGGGTTGACCACAGATGAGATGATAGAGATCGTCGAATCGGACGATTTTAAATACTGGATGAGTGGGGAGTTGAGGGAGGAGGAGCGATACTATTTTAAGACCGAATACCCGGCTGCCGACATCATTAGCATTGGTCTGGATTTAAAAGATACTGTTCCCCGGCCCATTTTACCCTTGAGTTTGATCCCCAGTCATATTATGGACTTTGCCTTTATGGAGATCTACTCCCGCGCAAGCGCTGCAGCAGGTTACGATTTTGACAGCCTCTTTGTCCCCTTTTTATGCAATGCTGTGGACATCAGCAACAATAAGGAGATTGTGTTCAGAAAAGGGGACCTGACCCAGGCCGTGCGGGCCTCCATGACGGTTCCACTCTTTTTCCGGCCCATTGTGGTGGAGGGGAATATTCTCTATGACGGGGGCATTTACAATAATTTTCCTGTAGACCATGTGGTGGAGCTGTTCCGGCCAGATATCATTATTGGGAGTAAAGCGGCAAAAGGGAACAAACCTCCCGATGAATTCGATATCATGAGCCAGATCGAAAACATTGTGATGAAACCATCCCAGTATCACATAGAGCCGGACGAAGGGATCCTGCTGGACATGGATTTTGGCACCATGTCCCTGCTGGCTTTTGGTAAGATGGATGAGTTTATTGAGGTGGGTTACCAGACAGCCATGTTGAAGATGGACAGCATCAGGATGCTTACAGGAAGGGTGGCCGATGATTCAGCGCTGATGAGCAGTCGAAGAGGTGCTTTTAAAGAGCGCTGGCCCGAATTGCATTATAAGGATGTGCAGATCACAGGTCTCAATAAAAAGCAGGAGCAGTATGTGGGGAGGAGTATACTGAGGAGCGATTCGGTGATGGATATTGAGGCAATGAAAAAGGAGTATTTGAAGCTGGTTAACGACAAAAGCCTGACCTACCTCTATCCCCAATCTCTGTTTGACAGGGAAGATAGCCTCTTTACGCTGAAGCTGCGGGTCATACCCAAGGCGCCCCTGGAGGCAAGGTTCGGTCTTTTTATCTCAACAACAGGTCTTGCACAGACCTACCTGGGGTTCAGCTACAGGGAGATTCAGGATGTAAGTACCCACCTGCATGGAAGCCTTCAGTTCGGAAGCCTGTATGACGGTGTAAACCTGGGATTCAGGTTTGATTATCCATTGAAAACTCCGGTATTCTTTAAGGGAAATTTCAATTATAACCGCTTTGATTACAACACTTCAAATGCCAATTTCTTTTTCGAGGACCTGAAATCCTCCTACATCATCGAAAATGAGATCAACGTCCGGTTTGATGTGGGAATTCCCTATTCGATCAACAGCGTGTTAAAGGGCGGGCTGGGGATTGGACGTAACCAGGAGGTCTACTATATGACAAAGGATTTTACCACCAATGATACATCCGATGTATCGCTTGTAAACCTGGTTTCAATCTATGGTTCGGTGGAGAAAAACACATTGAATAACAAGCAGTTTGCCACCAAGGGTGGCTGCAGTAAGTTTATTATCAGGGCGGGATATGGCAACGAGTCCTATACCCCCGGCTCAACTTCTGGTGGGGTGACTGGCAAAAGGCAGAATTACTACTGGATCTCGACCCGGTTCGAGAACAGGGGTTACCTGCCTATGAAAGGGTCGTTCAGCCTGGGCTATCATTACATCATGCAGGCCACCTTTAAACCTTTGATGACAAACTACTATTCAACCATCATAGAGGCACCCGCATTTCAGCCGAACCTGATCACAAAGGGTCTCTTTATGGAGCACTACAGGGCGCAACAGTTCATCGGTGCAGGATTGATGCCCCTCTATTCATTTAACCGGAATGTACATGCAAAGCTTGAGGCTTACGCCTTTATTCCGGTCCAGGAGATCCTTCGGGATGAGGCAAACCAGGCAATCCTGGGAACCTATTTCAGCAGTGTAAAAACCATTTTCAACGCCTCTTTGAATGTAAATACAGTGGCCGGACCGGTGGGATTCCATACGGGATACCTCTCAGCACAGGAGCGGCCCTGGGTATTCCAGATCAGTTTCGGCTACCTGCTTTTTAACCGCAAATCTGCAGAGGATTAGTTTTACAAAGGTCTGGATAAAATGCTATTTTTGCTGAGCGTTGAAGAATCCCATTACACAACTGTTCGGACAGACGGCCGTTTATGGCCTGGGTATTGTATTGCCCAGGCTTTTAAATTACCTGCTTCTTACCCCTTTCTATACCAGGGTATTCGAACCCGCAACCTATGGAATTATTACAGAACTCTACGCCTATGTCGTCTTCCTGCTGGTGGTCCTCACCTATGGGATGGAGACCGGCTATTTCAGGTTTGCCAGCAATTCGGATGATAAAGAGAGGGTCTACTCCACGGTTCTGGCTTCACTTTTTGTGACCTCCACCCTATTTATTGCTGCCATGATGCTGTTTGGAGGAACCGTCGGATCGTGGATAGGTTATGGAGAACATCCCGAATATATCAGGTGGCTTGCAGTGATTGTTGGTGTCGATGCATTCACAGCCATTCCCTTTGCAAGGATCCGTCTCTATAACAGGCCTGGCAAGTATGTAGCTATCAGGATTGTGGAGGTATCGGTGAACATAGGGCTGAACCTCTTTTTCCTCTTTTACTGTCCCAGGAATCCCGATTCGGAGCTGACTTCATTGCTTTACAGGGAGGAGATAGGTGTTGGTTATGTGCTCATCTCCAATATGGTTGCCTCACTGGTTAAACTGCTGTTGCTATCTGGAGAGATCACAGCTGCTTTCAGATCGGTTCTGGATTTGAAAATACTCCGCAGGGTCCTGAAATATGCCACACCCCTGCTGATCGCCGGCCTGGCGGGAACCGTGAACGAAGCACTCGACAGGATCCTTTTGAAACACATGATTCCTGCCGAACAGCTGCCCATGGAGCAGCTGGGCATCTATGGTGCCAATTTTAAAATGGCGGTCCTGATGACACTTTTCGTGCAGATGTTCAAATATGCAGCGGAACCCTTCTTCTTCTCACGCTCCTCCGATAAGAATGCAAAAAGTCTCTATGCCGATGTGATGAATTTCTTTGTGGCAGCCGGACTGATTATCTTCCTGATGGTGAACCTCTATTTGGACTATTTTATCCTCTTTATTGGCTCCGGTTTCAGGGAGGGGGCACATATTGTCCCGGTGGTCCTTATGGCCAACCTGGTGATGGGCATCTTCTTCAACCTCTCCATCTGGTATAAACTGACCAATAGAACAGTGATCGGAGCTGCGCTTGTGATCATTGGTGCTGCA
This sequence comes from Bacteroidota bacterium, assembly GCA_039714775.1. Classification (GTDB taxonomy): domain Bacteria; phylum Bacteroidota; class Bacteroidia; order Bacteroidales. Next base: position 30,620 of record JBDLIQ010000027.1, on the reverse strand, counting down.
GTTACAGTGGTGATCAATGTCCTGTTTATACCACGGTACGGGTATGTGGCATCGGCATGGGCACACCTGGTCTGTTACAGCATCATGGTGGTACTATCGTATGTGTGGTCAAGAAAACATTATGCAATTCCGTACAAAACAGGAAGGATCATCGCATATATGGCACTTGCTTTGCTGATATATTTATTCAATGAACTATTTTTGCAGGATGTTGGAAGATTCAGGGATGCTGTCGGGCTCATCCTGCTGGCAGGTTTCGGGGCAGTAGTCTGGATGGGGGAGCGTCACACATTTTTGAAATACAAAACAGAATCGTGATATGAAAGTGAAGATCGTAAACAGGTCAGGAAATCCGCTACCGGGGTACAGTACACCCCTCTCTGCAGGCATGGATCTGCGTGCAAATCTGGAAGAGCCTGTGCCGCTTAAGCCCCTGGAGAGAAGACTGATTCCCACAGGGTTGTTTGTGGAACTGCCCGAAGGGTATGAAGCACAGATAAGGCCCAGAAGCGGACTTGCCCTGAAGCGTGGTATTTCGGTGGTGAATACACCCGGAACCATTGATGCCGATTACAGGGGCGAAATAGGGATTATCCTGATCAACATGTCAGATGAGGAGTTCCTGGTGAATCCGGGAGAGAGGATCTGCCAGATGGTCATTAACAAAGTGGAGACGGTAACCTGGAGTGAAGTAACCTCCCTGGAGCAATCGGGTCGGGGAGCTGGTGGTTTCGGACATACCGGAAACAATTAAAAAGCATGCTTGTGAGGCAATTGTTATATCTGTCTGTTTTGGGATTGCTGCTAACCGGCAATGTGGAGTCTATGGCGCAGGAGAAGAAGGAGAGCCTGGATTACCAGTATGCTCTTATTGAGGCGGTTAAGCAGAAAAACCTGGGGAATCTTTCCGAAGCTGCCAAACTCTACCGGCTGGTCATCAGAGAGAAGCCTGGTTGTGAAGTGGCCTATTATGAACTTGGAACCATCCTCTTGATGACAAACCAGGTGGATCAGGCTGTGGAAAATCTGGAGAGGGCCTATTCGATGGATCCTGAAAACAGGTGGTATACATTGGCATATATGGAAGCCCTGGGGGCGAATGAAGCGCTTGAAGAGGTGGAATCTATCCTGAAAGAGAAGATAAAAACCGATCCGGAAGAGGTGGAGTGGGAGTTCCGGCTTGCCAATACATACTACGGCCAGGGAAGGGTAAAAAAAGCCTTAAAAACGCTGGATCATATCGAAAAGGAGAGGGGATTTAGTGAAAAAGTCACTTTGCTGAAGGCCTCCGTTTATGAGAGTGAGCAGCAGTATGAAATGGCACTGCTCGAGCTGGAGAAGGTGATGATACTTTTTCCGGAGACCATTCAGTTCAAGGTGGTGGCTGCTGAACTGTGCATGAAAAGTGATCAGGAGGATGAAGCAACCCGGTATTACCTGGATATTCTGGAGGTGGACAGTTCCAATATTTTTGCATTGACCAACCTGACAGATTACTACCGTAAAAAGGAGGATTATACAAACAGTTTTAAATACCTGACCAAATCTTTTTATAGTGAAGTGATCGATGCCAGGAGGAAAATGGCCATCCTCTCCTACTATCTTTCAGAGGAGAAATACATCAGCGAATATTCGGCCGAACTTGATCGTCTTCTGGAGGTGCTCATCGAGGTGCATCCCGACAACGGTGAGGCTCGCCTGATGGCTTCAGATTTTTACATCAATACCAGGTCATACGACAAGGCCTACTGGAATATTAAAGCCTACCTGGAAGCGAATGGTGGCACCTATCCTGCTTACATGCAGGCCATTTTGCTTGCCAATGCTGCCTCATTGAATGTGGAGTTGATAAGCATGACAGGAGAGGCACTGAGGTACTATCCGGACAGTGCTGATATCCGGTTTTTCAGGGGGATCGGGTATTACGAACAGGATGATTACGTGGCATTGATCCAAAATTTCGACAGTGTTGCTCCGGGGGAATATTCAACTACCGAATATGCATCGCAGTCAAAAATGCTCTATGCGGAAGCATACTACAGGCTTGGAATCTATTTTAAATCAGATTCAATTTTCGAATCAATGATTGTAGAGGATCCTCAGAATTATACGGTAATGAATAACTACAGTTACTACCTTGCTGAGCGTGGAGAGAAGCTGGGTCAGGCAAAGGAGTTGAGCCGAAAGACCATTGATAACAATCCGGACAATGCCACTTTCCTTGATACGTATGCCTGGGTGCTTTACAGGATGGAGGCGTATGAAGAGGCTGAGAAGTATATCCTGATGGCCATCGAAAAGGGAGGCGAAAATGATGCCGAAGTGAATGAACATGCTGGTGATATCCAGGCAGCTCTGAAGAGCCCTGAAATTGCAAAATCATACTACCTGAAAGCCATTGTTCTGGGTGGAGACAGAGCGAAACTGGAGGAGAAGATCAACCTCCTGAACAGGGGAGATAATGAGTAGCACGAGATTCATCATCCTGATTATAGCCGGATTGTTGCTGACACAGTGCCGGGCCTACCGGGAGGTTACCGAACCGAAAGCTCCGCCGCTGGTTGGAATGGAGGGGTTAAGGGAGGTATGCCGGCCTGCAGATACCGTCAGAACAGTTTTGATAAGCAAAGCCGAAGCGCTGATCATTACGGATGAAGAGCGGTATGAGGCGACCATAAGCCTGTTTGTCATTAAAGATTCTTTGATCTATTTTTCGGCTGTGAACAGTGGGTTTGAGATCCTGAGGGCAGCCATTGACCGGGACACCATAAAGGTGATAGACCGGCTGAATAAGATGGTATACAGAACCCCGCTGCGAAGGCGTTTTGGCCACCATCACCCGGTAAATTTTGATGATGTACAAAACATAATCAGCAGCTATTTTCTGTGTGATGAGATAGAGCGGGCCATTGAACCCAATTTTTTCCACATCGTTTTTGACTTTGATGAACCCTTTATTAAGAAGCGAATTTCGTTTGACAGGGAGTCGTTAAAAATGGACAAGTTTGAGTTTTTTCATATCCAGACTAAAAAGTACCTGATGGGAGAGCGGGAGCCGGAGGGTTTCCGGATCTTTACCAATTTTATGATCACAGATTTTGAGATTTCGGCCCGGGGCGGATTCAGGTCATACAACCAGGAAATCCCGGTGAAAATGGAGGTGAACCGTAGAAAATACACTTTTGTTGACCTGTGATGCAGCGCAGCCTATCCATATTATTTCTACTTGTCATTGCAATGACAACACTCTTTGGACAGACAAGGGATGAGCTACAGCAACAGAAACAGAAGGCTTTTGACGAGATCAAACTGACAAAGGAGTTGATGGACAGGACCACCCAGGAGAGGGTGGGAACGGTGCAGCAGGTGCGGTTGCTCCAGAAAGGGATCAACTCAAGGGCAAAACTGATCTCCACCCTTGAAACAGAGGTGCAGGTGATTGACAGGGAGATAAAGGCTACCGGGAGAGAGATCGAAAAACTGATTGCAGAAAACAGCGCAAACAGGCAGGAGTATGCCAACCTGATCTATTATGCCTACAGAAACCACACCAATTATGAAAAGATGATGTATATCCTGGCAGGGGAGAACATATCACAATCCTACCAGCGATATAAATATCTTAAATACATAGCCGATTACAGGATCGAAAAGGCACGGCAAATCGAGTTTGTTGTGGAAGAGCTTGACAGGAAAAACGAGAACCTGAACCAGCTCAAAAACGGAAAACTTGCACTGCTGGAGGAGAAGGACAGAGAGCAGAAGAAGCTTGTATCACAGCGGCAATACCGGTCCAGTATGGTCACCGATCTAAGGAGACAGGAATCGAAGTTAAAAAAGGAGATCGAGGAGCAGGAGAGAATTGCAAGGGAGTTTGAGGCGAAGATCAGGGAGATCATAGAGGAGGAGGCGAGAAAGGTAAATGCAAGAAGCATCTATGCTTCAATGACGCCGGAACAGGAGCTGGTAGGAAAGGATTTCAGGAAGAACAAGGGAAAACTTCCCTGGCCTGTTGACAGGGGTATTGTTACTACAGGATTTGGGGATAATGAAGTTCCGGGACTGGTTGGATCAAATGTTAAGAACACCGGAATTGACATCAACAGTGAACCGGGAACAAAAGTGAGGGCCGTTTTCGAAGGGGAGGTCACCAGGGTTTTTGCCATCCTGGGAACCAACTATACCGTTCTGATCAGGCATGGCGAGTTCTTCTCAGTATACCAGAATCTGGTAAATATCAGGGTAAAAACCGGAGATAAAGTGGTAACCAAAGAGTCGATAGGGGAGGCCTTTACAGATAAGGCTCACAAAGTCGCAATGATCCATTTCGAGGTCTGGCAGGAGAAAAACTTCCTGAATCCTGAAGAGTGGTTAAGTAAATAGTTCTTTTTTGGAACCTTTAAGTACGATAGACGTATACATAGAGTCCATTGGAGTGCGTTATGAGAAAAGACCTGAATATTCCTTCTGAGATAGGAAATCTTCGAATGGTTGAGAAGGCTATTGATGAGTTGTCGCTGGAGCTTGACCTGAGTGATGAAGTATATGGCAATGTGCTTGTTGCCACCATGGAGGCTACCAATAATGCCATCATTCATGGCAACCATTCTGATCCAGAGAAAGATGTAAAGATAGAGATCGAATGTGGAAGGGAGGAGCTCAGGGTACACATTGAAGATCAGGGTAAGGGTTTTGACCACATGAACATTCCCGATCCAACAGCCCCCGAAAACCTGGAAAAGATCAATGGCAGGGGTATCTTTCTGATGGAACGTCTCTCTGACGAGATTCTCTACCTTGAGGAGGGAAGAATCGTTGAGCTAAAGTTCAGGCTGTAGTGGGGGTTAGCTTCCATAACGAACAAATTACATTCGATTTTCAGAAGAGAAGCAGGCACACGGATTGGATTGATGCCTGCATTGATCATCACCGGAAAATTGCCGGGGAGATCACCTTTATATTCACTTCAAATGCCCACCTGCTGCGCATAAATAAAGCGTATTTAAACCACGACTACTTCACCGATGTGATTACCTTTGACTACAGCGAAGGGGAGGTCATTTCCGGCGATATTTTTATCAGTATCGAACAGGTGGAAGAGAATGCTTCGATCTACGGAGCTGAGAGGGAGGATGAGCTTCGCAGGGTAATGATTCATGGAGTTCTTCATCTAATTGGCTTCAGCGACCAATTGCCCGATGAACAGGAGGTAATGAAGGAAATGGAAAATGAAGCATTACATTTGTGGTTGAAAGTGGAGTGAAACAAAATGAACCGTCCATTATAATATTTTCATTATTGTTACATGCTAATATGAAAATGTTATTGACTTCGTCGAGCCCTTCGGGGTTCTGTTAAGTTGCATTAGGTCAATGAAATAATATATATTCTAGTGAACCAGGAATATGATGTAATTGTGGTGGGTGGCGGTCATGCAGGATGTGAAGCTGCTGCTGCTGCTGCCAACATGGGAAGCCGTACCCTGTTGATTACCATGGACATGACAAAATTTGCCCATATGTCATGTAATCCAGCAATGGGAGGTGTTGCTAAGGGGCAGATAATCAGAGAAATAGACGCACTTGGCGGGTATTCAGGCATTGTTACAGACCGCTCGATGATTCAGTTCAGGTTACTAAACCGGAGCAAAGGTCCGGCCATGTGGAGCCCGAGGGCCCAATGTGACAGGTCAGAGTTTACCCTGGAATGGAGAAGAGTACTGGAGGGTGTTGATAACCTCGAATTCTGGCAGGACAAAGTCACCAGCCTGATTATTGAAGATGGGATGGTAAGGGGTGTTGTCACCTTGATGGAAATCTCGTTCAGGGCAAAAAAAGTGATCTTAACTGCAGGCACCTTTATCAACGGGCTGATGCATGTGGGCAACGTAAAAATGGAGGGGGGCAGAATGGGAGAGCCTCCTGCTTCGGGGATCAGCGAGCAGCTAAAAGAGCATGGTTTTGAAGTGGGCAGGATGAAGACCGGGACACCAGCCAGAATCGATGGTCGTAGCATAGATTTTGACAAACTACAGGAGCAGCCGGGAGAGAAGGAGAAGAGGAAATTCAGTTTTCTTGACAACAGGGTAGACTATTCAGAACACCTGAGCTGCTATATTGCCTACACCAACCTGACTGTCCATTCAGAACTGGAGAAGGGATTTAAAGCCAGTCCGATGTTTAACGGTACCATTCAAAGTATCGGTCCAAGATACTGTCCAAGCATCGAAGATAAGATTGTTACATTTTCAGATAAGGATCAGCACCAGCTGTTCCTTGAACCCGAGGGTCTTTCAACCGTTGAGTATTATATCAACGGTTTCTCTTCCTCTTTACCATGGGAGGTGCAATACAGTGCTTTGCGAAAGATAGATGGCCTTGAGAGTGTGAAGGTATTCAGGCCGGGATACGCTATAGAGTATGATTACTATCCACCGACACAGCTTTACCATACCCTGGAAACAAAGCAATTGCCAAACCTCTATTTTGCCGGACAGATTAACGGAACCACTGGATACGAAGAGGCCGGGGCCCAGGGTTTGATGGCTGGTATTAATGCAAGCCTGAAGATTCAAGGGGACCAGGAGTTTGTACTTGGAAGGGACCAGGCATACATTGGTGTGCTGATCGACGACCTGGTAACAAAAGGCGTTGATGAACCCTACAGGATGTTTACATCAAGGGCCGAGTACAGAATCCTGTTGCGACAGGATAATGCGGATGAACGACTCACAGAATTAAGTGCTGAGATTGGCCTGGCCGAAGGGAAGCGAATCGATTTGCTGGAAGAGAAACGAAAGCTTACAGGTCGTTTCATTTCACTATTAAAAACTTATAGTGTTGCACCGGGCCAGATAAACAACCTCCTTTCTGAAGCAGGAACTTCTCCGTTGAAACAAAAAATGAAACTTATTGATGTGGCAAGAAGACCCCAGGTGAGCCTGGCTGCACTTGTTGAAATCATTCAAGAGATGGAATTGATTTTTAAGGATTGTGGCGACAGGGGTGAAGAGATCCTGGAGTCGGCCGAGATTGTCATTAAGTATGAAGGCTATATTGAAAGGGAACGTCAGATGGCTGACAAGATAAAGAGGCTCGAGAGAATATCGCTCGATGAGAATTTTGATTATAAAAAACTGAAGAGCATTTCAACAGAGGCGCGACAGAAACTTTCAAAAGTTAAACCAAAAAGTATTGGACAGGCTTCCAGAATTTCAGGTGTCTCACCAAGTGATATCAGTGTTCTTCTTATCTACATGGGTAGGTAGTGATTGTCCATAAATTAAAAACTTAAGTTTATAGGCAGATAGATAGTTCCACGTGGAACAATTTTCTAAAATTCATCACCAATGAACCGAACTGAAGCAATCAATACTCTGAAAAATGAAACCCGCTCCATTAAGGATTATCCAAAAAAGGGCATTGTATTCAGAGACCTCACAACTATTTTTCAGAATGGTAAAACCATGGCCCTCTCGCTGGATCTGTTGATCGATTCCCTGAGGGACGATAATTCAAACCTGATCGAATTTGACAAACTGGCAGGGATTGAGGCAAGGGGATTTTTACTGGCGGGAGGTTTGTCTGGAAAACTTGGAGGGGGCGTGATCATGATGCGCAAACCGGGAAAACTTCCTCATAAGAAGCGAAGGGTTGAATACAAACTTGAGTATGGAGAGGATGCACTGGAGGTTCATGAGGATGCGATTAAACCTGGTGAACGCATCGTCGTGGTGGATGATCTGCTTGCAACAGGTGGAACGGCAGAGGCGGGTTGTAAACTTGTGGAAGAACTTGGGGGTGTAGTTGCGAAAGTTTTGTTTCTGGTCGAGCTGCCCGATCTGAAGGGACGAGAGAAGCTGGCTTCCTATGATATTGCCTCCATCATATCATTTGAGGGGAGTTAGCCGGCTGGTTGGTTAAAATTTCTGTTAAGCAGGTTGATGGGATCATGGTTGGGAAAACCCAATAGACCAGAGAGAGTTAGAGAGAAAGAAAACCCCGGATTGAAGCGATTTAAGTCAACGAGAAGCGCATATTTGACAATACCCCGGGCCACAGGCAGAAGAATTTCACTCCTGGGGCACAAAAAGGGGCTAAGATTGGGGATCATCCATGGAGAAGAGAGATCAATCTCATATTCGGACACAGATTAAGGTGCTGCCTCAGCAACCGGGGGTCTACCAGTTTTATGACCGGAACGGAATCATCATCTACATCGGCAAAGCCAAGAACCTGAGAAAAAGAGTTTCATCATATTTTGGCAATAAGAAATATGATTCGTTCAAGTTGAAGATACTTGTAGACCGCATCGCCGATTTGAAATATATCGTTGTTCAAAGTGAGTCGGATGCACTTTTGCTTGAGAACAACCTGATCAAAAAACATCAACCCAGGTACAACATCCTGCTGAAAGATGACAAAACGTTTCCCTGGATCTGCATCAAGAACGAACCTTTTCCAAGGGTGTTTTCCACCCGGAATGTTACCAGGGACGGATCTGCCTACTTCGGGCCCTATACATCTGCCTATGCAGTGAAAATTCTTCTGTCACTTATCAGGCAAATCTACAAGCTACGAAACTGCAAACTCTCCTTGACCGAAGAAAATATTTCAAGGAAAAAATTCAAAGTGTGCCTGGAGTACCACATTGGGAATTGTAAGGCACCATGTGAGCAGCTGCAAACAGAGGAGGAGTACAATGAAAGCATCAGGCAAATTAAGGAGATCATCAAAGGCAACCTGAATCAGGTAATCGATTTTTTGAAAAGTGAAATGAAAAATCATGCCGAAGCATTTCGTTATGAGGAGGCCAACCGGTTCAAGGAGAAGATCGGGATCCTCTCCCGGTACCAGGCAAAATCAACCATCGTTAATCCAACCATTCATAATGTGGATGTATTCAGTATTGTCAGTGATGAAAAACAGGCATTTGTAAATTTCCTTAAGGTGGTTAAGGGGGCGGTGATTCAGGCTCACACCGTCGAAATAAAGAAAAAGCTTGACGAAACAGATGATGAGTTGCTGGCTTATGTTATTGCAGATATGCGTGGCAGGATTGAAAGCAACGCCAGTGAAATTATTGTTCCCCTGGATACGGGATGTCTTTTTCCCGGATTGCGGGTTACTGTACCAAAGCGGGGAGATAAGAAGAAGCTGCTGGATCTCTCCCTGAGAAATGCACACACCTACAGGATGGATAGACGCAAAAAGGAGGTATCCCGGAAGAGACAGATCCCTGGTGAACGCGTTTTAACGACACTGAAGGGGGACCTCAGGTTAAAAACCCTGCCGGTGCATATTGAGTGTTTTGACAACAGTAATATCCAGGGGACCGATTCGGTAGCTGCCTGTGTGGTATTTAAGAATGGCAAACCGGCAAAACGCGAGTACAGGCACTACAACATCAAGGGTGTATCGGGAGCGGATGATTTTGCCTCCATGGAGGAGGTTGTTTACAGGAGATACAGAAGACTAAAGGAGGAGGGTACCTCTTTGCCACAGCTCATTGTTGTGGATGGCGGAAAGGGACAGCTTGGTGCAGCATTAAACAGCTTAAACAGACTTAAACTAAGGGGAGAGATCGCCATCATAGGGATTGCAAAAAGATTGGAAGAGATCTACTTTCCCGGAGATCCGGTGCCCCTCTACATCGATAAAAACTCTGAATCACTAAAGATTATTCAACACCTGAGAAATGAAGCACACAGGTTTGGAATCGGGTTTCACAGGCAAAAAAGGTCTGGAAATCTGACACGCTCCCAATTGGATGAGATCCCGGGAGTTGGGGCTAAAACAGTAGAAAAACTGTTTATAAGGTTCAAATCGGTCGAAAACATCCGTTCCGCTTCACAGGAGGAGATTGCTTCAGAAATCGGACAGGCCCGTGCCAGGGTGGTATGGGAGTATTTGAGAAATCCAAAGGAGTGATCTATCTCTTCCTGGAGATAGTGAATTCGACCAGCTCCTTCATTGAATCCCTGGCAGGAGAGGGGGGGATTTCATTCAGCATTTCAAGGGCCTCGTTTTTGTAAACTACCATTTTTTCGGAGGCATAATCAATACCACCCATCTCTTTCACAAACTCAACCACTTCATTTACCACCTTCTGGCTCCTGTTGCCGTTTTTGATTTTCCTGATCATCCTTTTCCTGGTTCCGGAATCAGCCTGGTTCAGGGCATAGATCAGGGGGAGGGTGAATTTCTTCTCTTTAATATCGTTCCCGGTTGGCTTTCCAATGGCTGTATGATGCTGATAATCAAATAGATCGTCCTTAATTTGGAAGGCCATTCCTATCCTGATCCCCATCTCATACACATGGTCAACCACCTCCTGGTTTGCCCCTGAGGCTTTTGCCCCGCAGGAGGTACATGCGGCGATTAAAGAGGCTGTCTTTTTCCGGATCACCTCGTAATAGGTGTCAATGTCAATGTTCAGGCTTCTCGATTTTTGTATTTGGAGGAGCTCTCCCTCACTCAATTCCCTGGATGCATTGGATACGATCTCCAGCAAATCATAATCTTTTTGCCTGACTGCCAGTAACAATCCCTTTGCAAGCAGGTAGTCACCAAGAAGAACAGCTACCTTGGATTTCCAGAGGGCATTGACCGAAAATGCCCCCCGGCGCTCATTGGATTCATCAACGACATCATCATGCACAAGGGTGGCGGTATGCATCAATTCAATGAGGGAGGCGGCGGTGTAAGTAGATTCAGTGATTTCACCAGTCATCTTTGAGGTGAGAAAAACAAAGAGTGGACGCATCTGCTTTCCCTTGCGGCGAAGTACATAGGTGGTCACCATATTGAGCAGGGGAATGTTGCTGGAGACAGCGCTTTTAAATTGCCTGTTAAAAGCTTTCATCTCCTGCTTCACGGGCTCACGGATATCGTCCAGTTTTATCATCTGATTGGATGGAATTCTCAAAGGTAGAAAAAGCAGGCGCAAATAAAACAATTTATGGATCGATGGTTTTTCGCAGCTTTGCTGCGAGAAGGGTCAATCCCGCTTGCTCGGTCACCGAAGTGGAGCGAAGCTTTAATAGGTTAAATATTGATATCTTTGTTGATGATCGAACGAAACATCTTTAAGCGTTAAACAACTTAAATCATGGGAAAAATACGGGTTACGAAGGAGTTTGATTTTGAAATGGCCCATGCGCTTTGGAATTATGACGGGGTATGTAAGAACATTCACGGCCATTCATACAGGCTGTTTGTAACCCTTGCAGGAACACCCAATGAGGATTCCAGTGATCCCAAGTTTGGCATGGTGCTCGATTTTAAGGATCTGAAAGAGTTGGTTGAAGGGCCCATCGTGGATTACCTGGATCATTCGCTGGTGCTTTACCGGGAGGTGGATCAAATGTTTCTAAAGGCAGTAGCTGATATGTATGAGAAGGTTCATGTGGTGGATTTTCAGCCAACCTGTGAAAACCTTGTCCTTTTTGTTGTTGAAACCATCCGGAAAGCTCTTCAACCAGGACTGGAATTGCATTCAGTAAAATTATACGAAACGGCCACCTCTTTTGCAGCGTGGTACGCCGGAGATAACCGTTAAACTCCCTTTATGGCAAGTCAGAAAAAACTTTTTCTATTGGATGCTTATGCCCTGATTTTCAGAGCTTATTATGCCTTTATTTCAAACCCAATGACCAATTCCAGCGGGATGCCCACCTCCACTGTTTTTGGTTTTACCCTGGTCCTTGAAGAGTTGTTACGCAAAGAGGACCCCTCACACATTGCGGTGGTTTTTGATCCACCCGGTCCAACATTCCGGCATGAGATGTTCCCGGAATACAAAGCAAACAGGGAGGCCACACCCGAGGATATTAAACGTGCTGTTCCATACATCAAGAGATTGATAGAGGGCTTCAACATTCCTGTTGTCGAACAGGCTGGTTTTGAAGCTGATGATGTGATTGGCACCCTTGCTAAAACTGCTGAAAAAGAGGGTTTTACTGTCTATATGATGACCCCCGATAAAGACTTTGCCCAGCTGGTTTCAGAGCGGGTATTCATGTTTAAGCCGGGAAGGGGTGGAGCCCCTCCGGAGGTGGTTGGAACAGAGGAAGTAAGGGAGAAGTTTCTGGTGGAACATTCACACCAGGTGATCGATATACTCGCCCTCTGGGGAGATGCTTCGGATAATATACCGGGAGCTCCCGGAATTGGAGAGAAGAGAGCAAAGCAGCTTATTGGACAGTTTCATTCGGTGGAGGGAGTCTATGAAAACATTGATCAGCTGAAGGGAAAGCAAAAAGAGAATCTTGAGAATTTCCGTGAACAGGTGATGCTTTCAAAGGAGCTGGCCACCATTGTTCAAGATGTACCTGTTAAAATTTCCCCTTCTGAGATGCAGCGCAGGGAGATCGATAAATCCCAGTTGGCAGAATTATTTAATGAACTGGAATTCAAGAATATAGCGTCCAGAATCCTGGGAAGTGAATCCCAACAGATCAACTCCCCGCAAACCACCGGTGCAGCGGAACCCGGAATGATGGGAACACTTTTCGCAGTGGCAGATGGAGAGGGTTCTCAGGAGAAGCTCCCCGAATTCAGGACCCTTGATACGGTTGATCACCACTATGAACTTGTATCAGATACAAAAGGGGTGAAGGCATTAGCCGCAACCCTTTCAGGTCTGGATGAATTTTGCTTTGATACAGAGACCACCGGACTCGATCCCATTGAAGCTGAATTGGTTGGAATTGCATTTAGCTGGAAAGCACACCAGGGGTTCTATGTGGCATTCACAGCAGATGATCAGGAGATCCGGGAATGGCTCATGGAACTTGCACTCCCCCTGTCCGACCCATCCATTGGAAAAACCGGTCAGAATTTGAAATATGACCTACACATCTTAAAGAATTATGGGATAGATGTTAAGGGCGATCTATTTGATACAATGGTTGCACATTTCCTGGTGAAACCTGACCAGAAGCACAACCTCAATATCCTGGCGCAACAGTACCTGGACTATGCCATGGTTAAAATTGAGTCGCTGATTGGAAAAAAGGGGGCCAGACAGGCCTCATTCAGGAGTGTTCCGGTGGAGCAGGCAACAGCGTATGCCTGCGAAGATGCAGACATCACGTGGCAGCTGACTGCCATATTAAGGAGGGAGCTGGAAGCAGAGGGTTTTACATCCCTTTCCAGGCAAATTGAGATGCCACTGGTCAAGGTGTTGATGGAGATGGAACACCAGGGTGTAAAGCTGGATGTGGATGCGCTGAAGCGATTTGCTTCAACCCTGAGGGAGCAGATTATCAAGGTTGAAGCTGAAATTTATCGGATGGCTGGTGTGGAATTCAACATCAGCTCCCCTAAACAGCTGGGTGATATCCTGTTCGAGAAATTGAAGATCATTGAAAAACCCAAAAAGACAAAAACCAAACAGTATGCCACCGGGGAGGAGGTGTTGGTGCAGCTGAAGGAGAAACATCCGGTTGTTGACCAGGTCCTGGAATACAGATCCTTAAGAAAACTTCTATCCACATACGTGGAGGCGCTTCCGCAGATGGTGAAAAACAGGACAGGCAAGATACACACCTCTTTCAACCAGGCACTGGTTACCACAGGACGCCTTTCATCCAACAATCCGAACCTGCAGAACATTCCCATCAGGGAGGAGCGTGGAAGGGAGATCCGAAGGGCCTTCATTCCTGAACGCGAGGATCACCTGTTTCTTTCGGCCGACTACTCCCAGATCGAGCTGAGACTCATGGCACATCTGAGTGAGGACCCGGGAATGATCGGGGCTTTTGTGAACAACGAGGACATTCACACCGCTACCGCTGCAAAGATCTATAAGACCGAACAGGAAGCTGTTACCAGGGAGATGCGGAGCAAGGCAAAAACCGCGAATTTTGGAATTATTTACGGTATATCAGCTTTTGGATTGTCACAGCGTATGGGCATTTCAAGATCTGAGGCCAAACAGCTCATCGATGGCTATTTTTTCACCTATCCGGGCGTAAGGGCATACATGGATAGATGCATCAGAATGGCAAGGGAACAGGGGTATGTTGAAACCATGTATGGACGCAGGCGTATGTTGCCCGATATCCTTTCCCGTAATTCGGTGGTGAGGGGAAATGCAGAGCGAAATGCCATCAACTCACCCATCCAGGGATCGGCAGCGGATATTATCAAGATTGCGATGGTCCGCATCAATGAGGCCATGGTGCGGGCTCAGCTAAAGAGCCATATGATCCTTCAGGTGCATGATGAACTGAATTTCGATGTCTGGCCCGATGAGGTCGGGAGGGTAAAGACCATTGTCAGGAAAGAGATGGAGCATGCATCGGCGCTGAAGGTGCCCTTAACCATCGAGATGGGAGAGGGAAAAAACTGGCTTGAAGCACATTAATTCTCTTTGGCGCTGACCAGGGCTCCCTGCTTTCCGGCCAGGATCTCCTTAACAGCTCCCGGTTCATTCAAAATTGAGGTTGCTTTTTCCAGCTGAACGTCCTCCTGGATCTGTGCAAGAATACGGCCCCCCAGGTAGTGGTAACGGTTTATAATCTCTTCGGTCAGGATCTGTCGTATCTCTTTCTCAAATGTCTCCAGATCCTGCAGGTTGTTGTGGGAAAGCTTCTCTTCAAGATTGGAGAATTCTTCAGCCGAGAGATCATAGTATTTCTCCCGTTTGGCGACCGATACAAGCTCGTTTAAAGCCTTTTCACTGGCGGTCTTAAAATCAAACTCCTTTGATTCAACAAAAGATTTAAATGAATTATAATTTTCATCTGAAATCGTGAATGTTGCAGCAGGTCCAATGGCTTCATGTTCTGATCTGAATATGGTGGCATAATCAAAAAACATGAGCTGGCCATAAAGCTGCAGTGTGATCTCGGAAAGCATTTCGGGAATCACTTCAAAATCGGGCTGGATCCCGCCTCCGTCATAGACAAGTCGTCCGTTGTCTGTTTCATATTCAGAGATCAGCGAATCGGGTACGGCTCCCACACTGCCATCCTCATTCCTGTTGGAGTAATCCAGGGCCTGAATGCAACGACCGCTTGGTATGTAATACTTGGCTGTGGTTACCTTCAGCTGGGCATTGTATTTGAGGGGGCGCGAGGTTTGTACCAGTCCCTTTCCGAAGGTACGCTGACCCACAATTACCGCCCGGTCCAGGTCCTGCAGTGCACCGGCCACTATTTCTGATGCAGATGCAGATCCCCGGTTGATCAGCACCACGAGTGGAATATCCCTGTCCAGGGGTTCTTTCCGGGTTACGTATTCAGAATCCCACTGTTCCACCTTTCCGTGGGTATTCACAATCAGCTCTCCCTTATCGACAAACAGGTTGCAGATCCTGACCGCTTCGATCAACAGGCCACCCGGATTGGCCCTCAGGTCCAACACAAGGGATTGCATGCCGTGCTCATCCTTAAGATTGTTCAGTGCATTTTCAACCTCCCTGCCGGCGCCGGTAGTAAAGTTGGAGAGGCGTATATATCCTGTATGGTCGTTCAACATGCCCCAATAGGGAACGTTGTTGATGGAGATCTTCTCCCTTACCAGGGTAAACTCAAGAGGCTGCTCCTCACCATACCGTTCCACGGTAATAACAAATTCGGTTCCCGGTTTACCCTTTAATTGGTCGCTTACCGACTTTATCGCTTTCCCTTTAATACTTTTTCCATCCACCTCCAGGATTTTGTCTCCGGCCCATAGTCCCGCTTTGGCAGCCGGAAAACCTTTATAGGGGTCGGCAATGATCGTATAGTCGCCCGATCGCCGTATAAGGGAACCAATTCCTCCATATTCACCTGTGGTCTGGAACTTGAAATCGTCCATATCCGATTCAGGGATGTAGGTGGTATAGGGATCCAGAGAGGATAACATGGCGTTGATGCTGGTGGTAACCAGCTCCTCGGGATCGGTTTCATCCACATAGAACATATTGAGCTCCCTGAACAGGGTATAGTAGATATCAAGGTTCTTCACCAGCTCCATATCCTTGTTCCTGATGGAAGTGAAACCAACACTAATCAGAAGGACAACCACTCCGGTGATGATGATGTTTCGTTTTCTGTTTTTCATATGCAGGTATAAAGGAACCATAAAGAATTTAAATATCCCTGACTATTAACTTTTTTTAAGAATGGGCGATGTGTATCTTTGTCTCCCGTGAACCCTGATGTAATTTCTGAAAAGATGGAGTGGATTGAACGGGTGCAAACAGGTCAGCCGGGATGGTTGTTTATCTCTTTGTTTGTGCTGATCGCTATCTTTGCCTGGATCAGGATCTATTATGGAAATATCCTGATGCAGACCATACAGGCTTCGGTCAATTTTCGGATTACCTCAAAGATGTTTGAAGATAATAGCCTGTTGCAGAAGCAATTGGATAATATTCTTCATGCTATCTATTTTCTAAGCGTTGGCCTGCTGGTCTATTTGGCCGAAACCCGCTACCAGCTTTTTCCTTACGGTCTGTCGGGGCCCCTGCTCTATCTGTTCAACATGGCGGTGCTGGCTGGGATTTTTCTTGCAAGGATTGTGCTCATCAACCTGGTTGGATTTCTTTTCAACAGGACAAGGATTTTTAGGGAATATCTTTATAATGCATTTATATATAATAAGTTACTTGGTGTTTCCGTTTTGCCATTGCTGGTATTTGTTCTATACACAACGGGCATTGTCAGGGAGGTATTTCACTGGGCTGCGTTGCTACTGGTTTTCTCCATAATCATCATGCGGATGATCAGGGGAATAAGTTATTCTTTTAAAAAAGATATTTCAATATTCTATTTGTTTTTGTACCTTTGTGCCCTTGAAATAGCACCCCTCATTCTGTTTTACAGATGGTTGGAGGAGATCCTTTAAGTGAGACAAAAGAAAGAAGAAAAATGGGAAGGATAAGGAAAATTCTAGTATCTCAGCCTGAACCGGAGAATAATAAATCTCCCTACTTTGACCTGGCCAGCAAACACAATCTAAAAATCGATTTCAGACCTTTTATCCACGTGGAGGGTGTTACCGCACGTGAATTCAGGCAGGAAAAGGTAGATTTAGGTTTGCATACTGCGGTCATATTTACCAGTAAAACAGCCATTGATCACTACTTCAGGATGGCTGAAGAGACCCGGACCAGCATACCGGATACCATGAAGTATTTCTGTGTTTCAGAGGCAACTGCCTACTATCTTCAGAAGTACATCGTATACCGGAAGCGGAAGATTTTTTATGGAAACGGTAGGATTTCCAACCTTGTTGAGCTCATGAATAAGCATAAGGATGAGAAATTCCTTCTGCCCCTGTCAGCCGCCCACAAAGAGGAGATTCCCATTCTGCTTCAGAAGGCCAATATTGTGTTTTCGAAAGCAATCCTTTACCGGACCGAATGCAGCGATCTTTCCGATCTCACAGATGTGAATTACGATATCCTTGTTTTTTACAGTCCCTCCGGTATCAAATCGCTTATGCAGAATTTCCCCGATTTTAAGCAAAACGACACCAAGATAGCCTCTTTCGGTACCAAGACGGCCAAGGCTGTCGAGGAGGCCGGATTGCGACTGGATATTTCTGCTCCCCAGCCCAAGGCGCCCTCCATGACCATGGCGCTGGAAAATTTCATTAAGGATTACAACAAGAGCAACGGCAAAGCTTAAGGCATTTAATAATGCCTAAACCGATATACTCTTTTAAAAAGAGAGAGAGGCTCACCAGCCGGAAATCAATTGCACGCCTGTTCGAATCGGGAAGGCGCATTAACTCTTTTCCCCTAAGGATACTTTATGACCTGACACATGATGAGGAATTCCCCTCTGTCATGGCGGTTTCTGTGCCCAAACGGCTCTTTAAAAGGGCTGTTGACCGCAATTTGCTGAAGCGCAGGATCAGGGAGGTCTATCGTTACCGGAAACCGGACCTCTATGCGCTGCTTAACAAAGAGGGGGTGCAGATTCGAATGGTGATCCAGTACAGGGATCGGAAGATCACGGACTTCCATACCATTGAAAAGGGTTTTGAACGGGCCATAAGTAAGATTACTGAGCAGCTGTAGGTACCCTACCTGATGATGGTACGCCCCCCCAATCCGTTAGAGAGGGCGATTTTTACCTTTTCAAGACTTTGAATTCTTACAATCAGGCGATTTAACTCCTCCAGTTCATTCTTCTTCTCTGCAGCATTGAGGTTGGTCCTGAGCTGGGAGAGGGCCTTCTCCACCACCATCATTTTGTAGGACAACAGGGTTTTAGGAACTTCAAATCCAAGGTTTTCTCCAGGCAATTCAACGTAAGCCTCTTTGCGTTTCCACACTTTGCTGAGCTCATACCTGGAGGTGAAAATGTCTACAGCCAGCTCACGAACCCCCGGATGGTCGCTGTATACAAAATGGCGTTCGGCCATCTCCTCGCCACCCTCTATAAGCCGCTTCGCCTCTTCAAAAACCTGCTTGTATACCAGGTTGGTGAATTCAAGTTCGTCGTTCTGAATCTCCCGGATGATGTACTGGGCCACCGATATTTGCTGTGGATCTTCTCCACTCAGGTGGAGCATCTGGTTCCCGAATTTCAGCAGGAAATAGATAATCTCCCTCTCTTCAACCTCTGAGAATACATTTTCAACAAAACCGGGAACCAGGGGTTGCTCGGGAACAATGGTACGTGGATGTGAAACCTGATCCTGCCGTGAGGTTTGCTCCCTTCTCCATTTTTGCTCCTGTTTACGCTGCCTGATCCTGTTTACCTCGGTATAGAGCACCTGCTCCTCCACACCCAGCAGGAGGCTGCAATCTTTCAGGAACACGCTGCGCATGATTCCGTCGGGAATGACCGACACCGACTTGACAATATCTGTAATCAGATGGGCCCTTTTGATGGGATCATGCTGTGCATCAGTCAGCAGGGTCTCTGTTTTAAAGGAGATGAAATCTTTCTCGTTAGACTCAATAAAACTGAGGAATTCGGAGGAGCTGTGTTCCTTTGCATAGGAGTCGGGATCCTCCCCTTCGGGCAGCATCACCACCTTCACATTCATCCCCTCCTCCAGGATCATGTCGATTCCCCTGAAAGATGCCCTGATGCCCGCTTCATCCCCGTCATAAAGGATGGTGATGTTTTCTGTAAACCGTTTGATGAGCCTGATCTGATCGGTGGTCAGGGCTGTACCCGAAGAGGCCACCACATTTTCGATCCCGGCCTGGTGCATGGCGATCACATCGGTATACCCCTCCACAAGAAAACATTGCTCACTGGAGACGATCGATTTTTTAGCCTGGAAGAGGCCATACAGCACACGGCTCTTATGGTAGATCTCAGATTCGGGCGAATTCAGGTATTTTGCAAGCTTCTTATCCGTCTTTAATGTGCGTCCCCCAAAACCAATCACACTTCCCGAAAGTGCATGAATTGGAAAAATAACACGGCCGGCAAAGCGGTCAAAAACATAATTTTCCCTTTCGATGGATAGCCCGGTTTTTACCATATAAGGCTGCTTGTATCCATTTTTAGCTGCCTCTTTGGAGAAGGCGGTTCTCTCTTCAGGGCTGTATCCAAGTTCAAATTTTTTAATGATGTCGTCTCTGAACCCCCGGTTCCTGAAATAGCTCTGACCGATCGCTTTTCCCTCCCCGGTCTCCAGCTGGCGGGAGAAGTATTTCCGGGCAAAATCGGTCACTGCCATCAGGCTTTCCCTTTCATTTTTTTGCTGGATCTCCTCTGCAGTGAGCTCCTTCTCCTCGAAAGTGATGTTGTATTTGCCGGCAAGGTACCTGAGGGCTTCGGGATAGGAGAGCTTTTCATGCTCCATCAGGAAGCCCACCACATTTCCGCCCTTTCCCGAACTAAAATCCTTGTAGATCCCTTTGGCCGGGGAGACCATAAATGAGGGTGTTTTTTCATTGCTGAAAGGGCTCAATCCCTTATAGTTTGCACCACTTCTTTTAAGTGTTACAAAATCGGAGATCACCTCTACGATATCGGCCGTATCAAATATCTGGTTTATGGTCTGCTGGTCAATCATTTAAGTGTCTCTCCCTGTGAAAGTGAAACTGCGGAATTTGCTGTTCTAAAAGTAGCGAAAGTAATTGTTCAGCCAAAATCTTATATTTACTGATAAATGCACAAACCGATAACCAGATGATGAAATTTGGAACAGTGATCAACTGCATCGATGGCCGGGTACAGTATCCGGTGCTTGATTTTCTTAAAAAGAACCATGACCTCGATTTTTTTGATGCCACCAATGAGGCGGGGCCACTGAAGATCCTTACCGAGCGGACCGAAAAATGCCGGGTGATCTCCCTCAAGGAGCAGATAAAGACTTCGATGGAGGTACACGGCTCCAGGCTCATTGCAGTGGTGGGACATCATGACTGTGCCGGGAATCCGGTTGAGAGGGCCGAACAGGAGAGGCAGATTGATGCGGCACTGGCCTATCTGAAAAAGGCATACGGGGACCAGGTTCTCTACCTGGGATTGTATGTGAACAAAAAATGGGAGGTGGAAGAGATTACCAGAATAGAACCATCATGAAAAAAGTGGTTGTGCTTACCGGCGCCGGAATGAGCGCCGAAAGCGGACTGAGGACATTTCGGGAGATGGGAGGGCTCTGGGAGGAGTACGATGTATACGAGGTGGCCAGTCCGGGTGGATGGGAAAAGGACCGGGAGCTGGTATTAAGGTTCTACAACGAGCGGAGAAAACAGCTGCTGGAGACATCTCCAAACAGGGGCCATATTGCCCTGGCGGAGATGGAGAAGGATTACGAAGTGGTCATTGTGACCCAGAACGTTGATGACCTGCACGAACGGGCGGGATCCTCAAGGATCCTCCATCTGCATGGTGAGTTGAGAAAATCCCAGAGTACGGAAGACCCCAATCTTGTCTACGAGATCGACGGGTGGGAGCTGAACCCGGGGGATCTGTGTGAAAAGGGATCCCAGTTGCGGCCCCATGTGGTCTGGTTCGGGGAGGCTGTTCCTGCTATTACAGAAGCGGCTGAGCTGGTTTCAACGGCAGATATCCTGGTCATTATCGGCACCTCCATGAACGTCTATCCCGCTGCCGGACTTGTAGGGTATGTTCCCGGGCAGGCGCCCATCTACCTGATCGACCCCAATGAGGTGACCGTGGCGGGACATGCAGGGATCCGGGTGATCAGAAAGGGGGCCGGCGAGGGCGTGGATGAATTAATCGCTATTTTAAGAGATGAATAGAGAGCTGAAAAAGAGGGCAGGAAGGTTGGTAGCAGTGATTGTATTAACCTTTCTGGTTACACCGGTTTTTGCCCAGGAATTTAACGCAGGCCTGTTTGGAGGAATCAATGGCTCTCAGGTTGACCGGGACGGGTATGGTGGCTACACCAAACTTGGACTTACCGGTGGAGCATTTGTAAACCGGGAGTTCAATACCAACTTCTTCTGGCAACTGGAGATCAAGTATGGAGGCAGGGGGGCCTATTACTTCTCGGTAAACAATGTTTACGACTTCAATAAGACCAGATTCCAATACATTGAATTGCCCCTGTCAATCCATTATCTTCATGAAGGGCAGTTCCAGGGTGAGATCGGTCTTTCGCCGGATGTGCTGATCAGTTTTGCTGCCTATGACTACCAGCGAGATAAACTTCCACAGACAGAGCCCCTTGGAGGAAACAGGCGGTTCGGACTCAATGCATTTGCAGGATTCAACTACTGGTTTCTTCCCACCACCGCCGTGGGGCTGAGATTTTCCTATTCTGTGATCCCTTATAGCCTGAGGGGAGAAGCGAGTGTTAGGTACCTGGACAGAGGCTATTTCCACAATGTGCTCAGCCTGACCATGGCTTATAAGATCCACCATCTCTGATCAGGCGCACGATACCGTGGCGATAAAAACCAGGCATTGAAAGCTTCTCAGCAACTCAATACTGCAAGCCTCCAGCGTTGAGCCTGTGGTTACCACATCATCGATCAACAGGATCTTTTTCCCGTTTACATCGGGGGCATCCGGACAGATGAGAAAATTTCCACTCACATTTTCATATCGCTCATACCGGCCCAGGGAGGTTTGCGAATGGTGGTGAATTGAACGCATCAACAGGTTGGAGACCACAGGGATCCCCGTGGATTCTGAAATACCTGATGCGATGATTTCACTCTGGTTGTACCCCCTCTCCCTGAAGCGTTTCCGGTGAAGCGGAACAGGAACCATCAGGTCGCAGGAGGCGTAGGTGGAATGAACGATTTCATTTCCCAGGAGCTTTCCAAGGTAATGCCCGGCCCTGCGGTTTCCCCTGTATTTGAGTTCGTGAAGCAGTGCCTGGTATGCCGAGCCCTTCTCAAACCGGAACAGAGAGGTGCCCATCTCTATCGGCACCCTTCCCCAGAAGGCCTGGCTGACCGGATTATCGATCCGGTGGGTATACCCGGTTCGGGGCAGTCTGAATTCACACTCCAGGCAGAGCACCTCCCGGGGAGCGGATAGTCTTTTCCCGCAAACCAGGCAATGAACCGGGAAGAAAAACATAAGCAGGTCGATCCACCACATCGCTCTTTTTACAGGTTAATGTGGTCAATCTCTGTTTATCAGCTTTTTTGTGGAGAGAAGTCCGCATGCAGCATAGATATCCTCTCCACGGCTGGCCCTGATCGTGGTGATGATCCCTTTTGCACTGAGTCGCTCCTTAAATGCCTGGATGGCGGCTCTGTCGGGCGACTCAAGGTCGACACCGGGGATGGGATGAAACCGGATCAGGTTGATCCGGCAACGGATTCCCTGAAGGATCCTCGAGAGTTCATTCACATGGGCGGGGGTGTCGTTGAAACCTTTGAACAGAATGTACTCAAAGGAGACCCTTCGCTGCCGGCCAAATTCCCAGGAGCGGATCTCTTTGAGCACCTCCTTAAGCGGGTAGGCCTTCTGGACGGGCATCAGCTTCAGACGCTCCTCTACGAAGGGGGTGTGAAGGCTGACCGCCAGGTGGGCTTCGCTTCTTTCAAGGAATTTAAGCATGGCAGGGGTGATCCCGATGGTGGAGACTGTAATGCGGCGGGGACTCATTGCAAATCCCCAGGGAGCGGTCAGGATCTCCAGGCTTTTCAGCACCTCCTGCAGGTTATCAAGGGGCTCCCCCATGCCCATGTATACAATGTTTGTGAGCTTTTTCCATTCGGGTATGCTGCGAAACTGGTTCAGGATCTCCCCGGCTAAAAGATCTCCCTGGAACCCCTGCTTCCCGGTCATACAGAAGAGGCATCCCATTTTACATCCTACCTGGGAGGATACGCATACCGTGGCCCGCTCCCTGTCGGGGATATAGGCCGTCTCGATATATTTCCCGGGTGTTCCGGGGAAGAGGTATTTTTTGGTCCCGTCGACCGATTGCTGGACATCAATGGCCGCCTGAAGTCCAAGCTCATAAGATGACGCCAGCAGACTCCGTGCTTTTTTGGAGAGGTTGGTCATCTCCTCAACTCCTGCAACCTCTTTTTGGTAGATCCATTCAGAGAGCTGTTTCCCGGTAAAAGCAGGCAGGCCAAGCTCCAGGGCAATGGTTTTCAGCTCTTCAAGGGTTTTTCCGAATAGTTTTTCCCGCATGGTTCAAAGATAGCTTAAAGTTGGTATTCAATTTTTTTCTTTACATTCGAGCGCTAACTAATAAATATTCTCATGAAAAGAATCAATTTGATTATTGTAGCATTGTTGGTTTCAACCCCAATGGTTTTTGGTGGTGGACTTGTTACCAATACCAACCAGAGTGCTGCCTGGGCCCGTACACTTACCCGTCAGGCCTCTACCGATATTGACGCGGTTTACTTCAATCCGGCCGGACTGGCCCGGTTGGATAACGGACTTCACCTGTCGCTTTCAAACCAGTCGATTTTTCAGACCCGTACCATCAAGAGTGATTTTGCATTCCTCAATGGAGCACCGGAATCCACTTATCAGGCGGAGTTAACAGCACCCGTGTTCCCCAGCATCTATGGGGCGTATAAAATGGACAAATGGACCTTCTCGGCGGGGTTTAATATCATCGGAGGTGGCGGAAGTGCCGATTTTCAGGAGGGTCTTCCCTCATTTGAGATCCCCGTCTCCTCACTGGTACCAGGTCTGCAGGCCAGTCTGCTTCCATTGGATCAGGGCATTGAGGCTCAGACAGGATGGAACCCGGGTTATGCAAACATTACAGGATACGATATGGATGCGGCGTTCAACGGTTCATCCACCTATATGGGAATTCAGGTGGGGGCCACCTATGCCATCAATGAGATGATCTCTGTGGCCATAGGCGGAAGGTATGTATCTGCTACCAATACTTATGAAGGATCATTAAGTGGTGTTACCATTGATGCACCTTATGGCGGTGAGGGGCCGGATGGAACCCAGATCCCGGGTGATTATCTCAGAAGGGTGGCCGATAATCTTGATGCCCTGGGGGAACCATCTCTGGATGAAACGATTATTGGTTTGAGAACCAATGCAGCAGGTCTCGATGTCATGACTGCCGATGCAGCGCTGGATGCTGTTCAGAAGGGATCGGGTTTTGCACCAATTATCGGGGTGAACCTCCACCTTACCGACATGGTCGATGTGGCCCTTAAGTATGAGCACCATACAAAAATCGTATTG
Source organism: Bacteroidota bacterium (assembly GCA_039714775.1). Taxonomy (GTDB): domain Bacteria; phylum Bacteroidota; class Bacteroidia; order Bacteroidales. The sequence continues at coordinate 6,052 of JBDLIQ010000027.1, read as the reverse complement.
ACCAATGAAACAGTAGTCGATGATGTAAACATGTTTCCCGACGGTGCGGAGACAAGGGCCGACCTGCCGGGGATGGTGTCGCTGGGCACACAGCTTAAGCCGCTTAAGAACCTGACCGCCATGGTGGGGATCAACTACTTCCTTGACAAGTCTGCCTATTATGGCAAAACGGATGATGCCGGGGAGCAGATCAACAATGAATTGAGCATCGATCAGAACGGGTATAGCATCGCTGCCAGCCTGGAGTATAAGATTCTGGACATGCTTGGTGTAAGCGCCGGATTCTCCACGGGGAACAACGGGGTAAACAGCCAGTACCAGTCGGACATGAGTTACGCCCTCAAAAGCAACTCGGTGGGCGGCGGCCTCTTTGTAGATGTGGGCGATCTGCTCACCATCAACGCCGGTTTTGTCTATACGATGTACCAGGACTATCCCAATGCACAGACCTACGACCTGGGAGGTACACAGGTTCCCTTTACCGATACCTACGGAAAAGATAACATGCTCTTTGCAGTTGGGGTAGATATCCACCTGTAATAACCCGAAAAGCCCAGTTTATTCAGACCGTCCTGCTTTGTGTGGGGCGGTCTGTTTTGTTTCAGCCCCCGGAAGAAGAGAATCACCGTCAGGCTGATCGCCCTCAAGGCGGCTGATCACCACAGCACCTACGCTGTCGCTGTATACATTGACCATGGTGCGGAACATATCCAGGATGCGGTCCACGGCCAGGATCAGTGCTACCCCCTCCAGGGGAAGCCCCACGGCATTCAGGATGATGGTCATCATCACCAGTCCGCTCATGGGGATGGAGGCGGCTCCGATGGATGCCATCACAGCGGTAACCACAATAATACCCTGTTGTGCCAGGGTTAGATCAAATCCATAAACCTGTGCAATAAAAATTGTAGCTACAACTTCATAGAGCGCGGTTCCGTCCATGTTGATGGTGGCCCCGATGGGGAGTACAAAACCGGCTGCTTTTTTGGAAGCTCCGGAGACCTCGGTCACCGCCTTCATGGTAAGTGGCAGGGTGACAATGGTTGAGCAGGTCGAGAAGGCGGTCATCAGTGCTGAGAGCATGCCTCGGTAGTGTTTTACAGGACTCAGTTTTCCGATCTGTTTCAGCAACAGGGGCAGGGTGATAAAGAAGTGGATGGAGAGTCCCGCCAGAACCACCAGGAAAAATTTTCCCAGCGAAGCAAATGCATCAAATCCGGTTTTTGCAACAATGCCCGCCATGATGCCGAATACCCCGATGGGGGCGCTCCAGATAATGAACGAAGTGAGTTTCATCATCGCTTCAAAGGCGGCCCTGAAAAAACCTCCCATCAAATCGCGCTGACCGGTTTTGAGCCGGGTCACAAAAAATCCGAACAAAAGGGAGAAGAAGATCACCGGCAGCACATCACCATCAGCCATCGCCTGGAATGGATTTTCCGGGATAATGTTCAGAAGCAGGTCTCCGAACTTCTGGTCCACCACACCGATGCCCTCAGGCTGCGCTTCCAGTCCGAGGCTGGCACCTTTCCCAGGCCGGAATATGTTTACCAGGATCTGCCCGGTAAAGATGGCCAGCAGGCTTGTGGTGATGTAGTATGTGATGGTACGCAGGCTGATTCGTCCCAGACCCCTGCTGCTTCCCACCTGGATGACAGCGCTTATGATGGAGGTGATCACCAGGGGCAGGATCGCCATTTTCAGAAGCCTCAGGAACAGCTCCTTCATGGGTTCGGCAACGGGCAGTATGGGTTCCCCGATCAGCCACCCGGCCAGGATTCCCAGGAAAAAACCGGCGAAGATCAGGTAGGTCAGTGTGTATCTTCCGGATCGCATCTACCCAATTAAACAAAAAATAGCGGAGAAATAAAATTAATCTCCCGATATCCTCTATTTTTACGGTCCAATCCGAACCTGTTTGACGGGAACAAAAAATATTGTTGAGACGCCTTTGATGAAGCAGTACTACTCCATCAAGGCAAAAAACCCTGATGCAATCCTTCTCTTCAGGGTGGGGGATTTCTATGAGACCTTTGGAGAGGATGCCATTCAGACTGCTGAGATCCTGGGGATCACCCTGACCCGAAGGGCCAATGGTGCTGCCTCTTTTGTTGAACTGGCCGGATTTCCCCACCATTCCATCGATACCTACCTGCCCAGGTTGGTCAGGGCCGGTCAGCGGGTGGCGATCTGCGAGCAGCTTGAGGATCCGAAACAGACCAAAAAAATTGTTAAACGGGGAATTACCGAGCTGGTTACACCGGGGGTCACATACAACGACCATGTACTGGAGAACCGTGAAAACAACTTCCTGGCCAGCGTCTACCTGGACAGGCAGGTGAGCGGGATCTCATTTCTGGATATCTCCACGGGCGAGTTCCTTACCTCCCAGGGAGATAGCTCCTTTATTGATAAGTTGCTGAGCAGTTTTGACCCGAAGGAGGTACTGGTTCAAAAGAGTCACAGAGAGGCATTCCAGGAGTCGTTTGGAGTGGGGTATCAGACCTTCCTGCTCGACGACTGGGTCTATACCGAGGAGAATGCCAGGGAGAAACTGAAGCTGCAATTCGGAATTCAAAACCTGAAGGGATTTGGTGTGGAGGGGATGTTGCATGGGATCATTGCCAGCGGAGCCATCCTGCAATATCTGGACCTGACGGAGCATTCAAACAATGGGCATATCTCGCGTCTTTCGAGGATTGAGCAGGATCATTATGTTTGGCTTGACCGGTTTACCATCCGCAACCTGGAGATCTTCCATGCCATCTATGACGGGGCCCATACCCTGCTGGATGTGATGGACCAAACGGTCACACCCATGGGCGCCCGCCTGCTTAAAAGATGGCTTGCCCTGCCGCTGAAAGATGTGCTCCTGATCCGTGAACGGCACAACATGGTAGAGCACATCCGCAACGAAGAGCCCTTCAGGGATTTCCTGGCTGATAAGGTGAAACTGATTGGCGACCTGGAACGGATCATTTCAAAAGTGGCCGTGGGCCGGATTCAGCCCCGGGAGCTTGTGCAGCTAAAAAAGGCCCTCGATGCACTGGTACCCCTGAAGGAGGAGTGTGAAGCCTCCGGCGAGGATTCACTGAGGAGGCTCTCCCGGCAGCTCGATCCCTGCAGCGATGTGAGGGATCGTATTGCAAAAGAGATTGCTGAAGAACCTGCTGCCATGTTGAACAAGGGGGGTGTGATTGCTGAGGGGGTCTCTGCCGAGCTGGATGAGCTTCGTAAGATCATGCATTCGGGTAAGAATTACCTGGTGGAGCTGCAGCAACGGGAGATGGAGCGGACCGGCATAACCAGCCTTAAGGTGGGCTTCAACAATGTGTTTGGGTACTACATCGAAGTACGTAATACACACAAAGATAAAGTGCCGGAGGAGTGGATCCGCAAACAGACCCTGGTGAGCGCGGAGCGCTATATCACCGAAGAGCTGAAATCCTATGAAGAGAAGATCCTGGGGGCTGAAGAGAAATCGGTCGCCCTGGAGGCAAAACTGTTCCAGGAGCTGGTTCAGGGCATCTCAGGATCGGTGGAGCCGATCCAGCTGAATGCCTCCCTGGTTGCCCGGCTCGACTGCCTTCTCTCTTTTGCTAAAATCGCCATTGAGTATAACTATTGCCGTCCCGAGGTGAATGAAACAACAACCATTGAGATTGTGGAAGGCAGACACCCCGTGATTGAAAGGCAGTTGCCGCCCGATGAGGAGTATGTGACCAACAATGTAAAGCTTGATGACAAAGATCAGCAGATCATGATCCTCACCGGTCCCAACATGTCGGGTAAGTCGGCTTTTCTCAGGCAGACTGCACTGATTACCCTGATGGCCCAGGTGGGAAGCTTTGTACCTGCAGAGGCGGCGCATATCGGATGGGTGGATAAGATCTTTACCCGGGTAGGGGCATCCGATAACATCTCCCTGGGAGAATCGACTTTCATGGTGGAGATGCTCGAGGCGGCCAGTATCCTGAATAACCTGTCGGAACGCAGCCTGGTGATCCTGGATGAGATCGGGCGAGGAACCAGTACCTATGACGGGATCTCGATTGCATGGGCCATGGTGGAGTACATCCATGAACACCCCAAAGGCGGGGCAAAAACCCTCTTTGCCACCCATTACCATGAGCTGAACGAAATGGAGGCAGACTTCTCACGGATCCGCAACTACAACATCTCCATCAGGGAGCTTGACGACCGGGTGATTTTTCTCAGAAAGCTTGTTCCCGGCGGAAGCGAGCACAGTTTCGGTATTCATGTGGCGCAGATGGCAGGCATGCCCCGCAGTGTGGTAAAACGGGCTGGTGAGATCCTCTCAGCCCTGGAAAAAACCGGGGGCGATAAGAACCTGAGTAAGCCGGTGGGTGAAATAGCAGGACAGCGTGAAGGGCTCCAGATGAGTTTCTTCCAGCTCGACGATCCGGTCCTGAAACAGATCCGTGACCAGATCGCAGACCTCGACATCAACAACCTCACCCCGGTCGAGGCCCTCAATAAACTCAACGAGATCAAGAAGCTGTCAGGGCTGTAGTGGTTTGCAAATTAAAAAATTGCATACTATATTTGCAGTCCAATTGCGGGAATAGCTCAGTTGGTAGAGCACGACCTTGCCAAGGTCGGGGTCGCGGGTCCGAGTCCCGTTTCCCGCTCAGAAGAAAAAAGGGTGTCTTAAAAGGGCACCCTTTTTCAATACACACCCTCTGGCCATTGCATCCCACCTCCCTTTAACCTGATATATATCACCGCCACACACTCCGCAGGAGATGCAAATAGCGCTATATTTATCAGGATAAAAACGAGAACTTTCAATCATGAAAAAAACATTTGTTACCGGCATGCTTATATTGCTGGGAACCCTGTTTGCCGGGGCGGTCGCACCCTATTTGAAGATTGCAGAATTGAATATGGGCATGGATGGTGCCACCGAAAAGGTGGTGTCGGTGCTCACAAGTCAGGGTTATGAAATTCTGGGAGATTATGCACCTGGTAGGAACTATGGCTTACATGTTGTGGTTTTCACCAATGACAAGATTAAAGAGCTTAGCAGGAAATCCGGAGATCGCGGTATGCTTGCAGCCGCCATGAAGGTGGGATTGCAGAGGGAAAATGGAAAAACAGTAGTTTCAGTGGTGAACCCCGAATACCTCTTTTTTGCCTATTTCAGGGATAAGATGGAGGTTGCCTCATTCAAATCGGAGGCGCTGTCGGTCTCCGCTTCTGTTAGAAAGGATTTAGAAGGGATTGGAAACATGATGAAGCCATTTGGCGGGGAGGTCTCCCGGAAGGATCTGATGAAATACCGCTATATGGTTGGAATGCCCGAGTTTGATGACCCCGTAACATTGGCGGAATTCGGGAGTTTTGAAGAGGGGCTGGCCACCATACGAAAAAATCTCTCTGCAGGCAAAGGAGCAACCATCAAGGTGTATGAAATGGTGGACCGGAACGGTCGAAGGGCCATCTTTGGTGTGGGATTATCGGACAAAGAGGAGGGGGAGTCCCATTTCCTTCCCATCATCGGGGAGAGCCATGTGGCGGCCATGCCCTATGAGATAATCCTGCAGGGCAAAAAGGCCACCATGTTGCACGGAAGGTACCGTTTTGCACTGCACTGGCCAGAGCTCACTATGGGGACCTTTACAAAGATCATGAGCTCCCCCGGCGATGTTGAGGATGCAATGAACTCCCTGATGGAATAATTTCCCGCTTTTTTGTTTAAATTTGCAGCGCATTTACAGTCTGCTTATTGCAACTACCTTTATCGAAGCCCGGATGGCAGGGCCGACCGTTAGGAAAACCTCCGGTGGAGGTTTTTAGGGAGGAGCCAGCATGAGGAGTGGCCCCGGATGCGGAACCGAGGCGGAACGCCGAGCTACCGCCATCCCATTGTAGATGGCAACAGTTTATCAGGAACTGTAACAAACATATTAATGCAACTACCTTTATCGAAGCCCGGATGGCGGAATAGGTAGACGCGCTGGACTTAAAATCCAGTGGCCAGTAATGGCCGTGCCGGTTCGATTCCGGCTCCGGGTACAGAGCCTCTCAG